>JBGSNJ010000275.1:0-6280 GCA_041739715.1 Aestuariivirga sp. | reverse complement strand
CCGCAGGAATCCGCGGCCCTGTTCGAGACGCTCAAGCGCTTCGTGGCCAGCGGCCTGTCTATCATCTTCATTTCGCACAAGCTTGGCGAGGTCCTCGCCGCCTGCAGCCGCGTGACGATCCTGCGCGGCGGCAAGCTGGTGGCGGATCGCGACGTGGCGGGCGTCACCCGCGCCGAGCTTGCGGAACTGATGGTGGGCCGGCCCATACCGGAAGCCAAGTCGGAACCGCGCGTGCCGGGTGCGGCCGTTCTCCGGTTGAGAGGTCTTTCGGCGGCGCGCGGACTCCTGTCGCTGCGCGACGTTGACCTCGAGATCCGGCAGGGCGAAGTGGTCGGCATCGCCGGTGTTGCGGGCAATGGCCAGAGCCTGCTGGCCGACGTCATCTCCGGGATGCAGCAGCCCAGCCTTGGCACGCTGGAACTGAATGGAACGACGCTTCACACGGTCACCCCCCGCGCCATGGTGGCGAACGGCGTGGCGCGCATTCCCGAAGACCGCCATGCCGAAGGCCTGATCGGCGACATGACCATCACCGAGAATGTCGTGTCGGAAACCTATCGCAGTCCGGCCCTGTCGCGCTTCGGCCTCATCGACTGGCGCAAGGCGAGGACGCGGGCCGAGGACATCATCGGCGCCTATGAGGTGAAGTGCCCGTCGCCCGATGTGCCGGTGCGCCTGCTGTCCGGCGGCAACATGCAGAAGCTGATCCTGGGCCGGGTCATGGCCGAAGGGCCGAAGCTCGTCCTGGCCAATCAGCCGACACGCGGACTGGACGTGGGTGCCGTCAGTTACGTGCATGCCCGATTGCTGGAGGCGCGATCCAAGGACGCTGCGATCCTGCTGCTTTCGGAAGATCTCGATGAACTGCTTTCGCTGTCAGACCGGATCGCAGTGATCTATCGCGGCCGGCTCTCGCCGCTTCGCGACCGCAAGGGAACCACCATCGCCGATCTGGGCCTCCTCATGGCGGGGCATGGTTTCGCCGGAGGCGAGGACAGCCATGCGGCTTGAGCCCCGCCAGTCCCGGCCCTTGCTCCTGGTCCTTCTGCTCCCCGCGCTGGCGCTGGTGACTGCGGGCGTCTTCTGTGCCCTTCTGGTGATGCTGTCGGGCGCTTCGCCCTTCCAGGTCTTCGGCCTGATGATCAAGGGCGCACTTGGCAGCCAGTTCGCCTTTCTCGAAACCCTGACCCGCGCCACGCCCCTGATATTCACGGGTCTCGCCGCGGCGGTGGCCTTCCGGGCGAAGCTGTGGAACATCGGCGCCGAGGCACAGCTCTACATCGGCGCGGTGATGACCGTGGTGCTGGGGACCGGCCTCCTGCCCTTGCCGTGGCCGGTTCTGATTCCCGTGCTGATGTTTTCGGCGGCGCTGGGCGGTGCTCTGGTGCTGGCCGTGCCGACATTCCTCAAGACGCGCTTCGGCGTGGACGAGGTCGTGACCACGCTGCTCTTGAACTTCATTGTGCTGCTCTTCGTCAGCATGCTTCTGGAAGGGCCGCTCAAGGATCCCATGGGCCTCGGCTGGCCGCAGTCGAAAAAGGTGGTCGCCGATGCGCAGCTGCCCAAGCTGGTCCAGGGCAAGCGCCTGCATGCGGGCTTCGTCATTGCCATCCTCGCCGCCATGCTGGTCTGGGTCTTCGACCGGCGCGCGGCGCTGGGTTACGAGATGCGCGCCGTGGGCTACAATTCCAAGGCAGCGGCCTTTGCCGGAATCCCCGTGAATCCCGTACTGGCAAAGACCGCCCTGCTGTCAGGCGGTCTGGCAGGCCTGGCCGGCTGGTCGGAAGTGGCGGGCCTCAAGGGCAATCTCACGCTCGATCTGTCACCGGGCTTCGGCTACACCGGCATCGTGGTGGCCATGCTTGCGCTGCTGCATCCGCTGGGCGTTGTCGTTGCAGCCATCTTCGTGGCCGCGGTCTTCGTCGGTGCCGATGCCATGAGCCGCAGCGCCGGCGTGCCAAGCTACATTGCCCATGTCATGGTGGCGCTGTCGCTGCTCTGCATGGTGACCGCCATCATGTTCACCCGTTACCGTGTACGCTGGACCTGAAGATGGAAGCCATCGAGATCCTCTTCACCGCTTCGCTCTGGGCCGCCGCCATCCGGATTGCCTCGCCCTTGATCTTCGGCACGCTGGGCGAGCTGATCTGCGAGCGCGCCGGCGTGCTCAATCTTGGCATCGAAGGCATCATGACGGCCGGCGCCTTTTCCGGCTGGCTGGCGGTCTACATGGGAGCAGACCTGTGGTTCGGCGTGGCGGTGGCGGCGATCGTCGGCGCAACGCTGGGACTTCTGCATGGGGTGCTGGTCGTGCCGCTCGGACTGTCGCAGCATGTCACCGGCATCGGCGTGACGCTGCTCGCCACGTCGCTCTGCTACTACTTCTACCGCCTCGCCTTCCCGGAAGTGACGTCGCCGCCGAAGGTCGATCCCTTCCGGCCCTGGCCTGTGCCGGTCCTGTCCGAGATCCCGGTTCTCGGTCCGGCACTGTTCCAGCAGACGCCGCTCACCTACCTGGCCTTCGTGATGGTGGTGCTGGTCGCGTGGTTCCTGGAACGTACGCCGCTGGGACTCGCGGTCCGCACCGTCGGCGAGAATCCAGCCGCCGCCGAGGCTCAGGGCATCAACGTGACCTGGGTGCGCATCGGCGCCGTCATGGCCGGCAGCGCGCTGATGGGCGTGGGCGGAAGCTTCATCACATTGTCGGCGTTCAACTCCTTCTTCTTCGACATGATGAACGGGCGCGGCTGGATCTGCATCGCCCTGGTGGTCTTCGGCGCCTGGCGGCCAGGCAAGGCCTTGCTCGGCGCGGTCCTTTTCGGGGCTTTCGATGCCTATCAGTTGCGCCTGCAGCAGCTGGCTGGAGCGGTGGTGCCTTACCAGCTCTTCCTGATGCTGCCCTTCGTGCTGTCGATCCTTGCGCTGATCTTCATGTCGCGCCGGGTGGCCTACCCCCGCGCCCTCATGGTTCCCTATCGAAAGGGCGAGCGCTGACTTCATTTGCAAGCGGCCCGGCCGCTGTGGCAAAAGCGAATCACGCCCCCTTCCCTTGAAATGATGAGATCTTGGAGGATCAGATGAAACGGACCGCTTCGTGTCTTCTTGGCGCAGCCGCCCTTGCCGCCACGTTGGCCATGCCCCCGGCGGGCGCACAGGCCAATACGACCGTCAGGGCCGGTACCCTGCAATGCGACGTGTCGGGCGGCATCGGACTCGTCTTCGTCGAGAAGCAGTCCATGACCTGCACCTTCACCGATCCGAATGGCAATCTGATCGGGAATTACACCGGTCAGATCAAGGAAGTGGGCGTGGCGCTCGGCGCGACCACCGAAGGCGTTCTCGTCTGGGCCGTGCTGGCCGCCCAGCACAGCATTCCGGCCGGGGCCCTCGCCGGAACCTATGCCGGGGTCACCGCCAATGCCTCCTTTGGGGTGGGCGCGGGTGCCAATGTGCTGGTGGGCGGCACCGGGCGGTCCTTCGTCCTGCAACCTCTGTCGATCGAAGGCCAGGTTGGCGTGAACATCGCGGGTGGCGTCACCACCGTGACGCTGGAAGCCGCACCCTGATCGGCGGACAGAGCCCCAACCTTGGGCTCAGGCCTCCCCGGACGGACCGGGGCGGCCGCTTCGCGTCAATCGAGGCCAGGCCTTGGCAATTGCCTTGCCGGACGGCTGAAACTAGGCTGCCGCGCGGCGGTCGATTCCGGATGTCGATTCTCGATGCCGGTGACCCTCGTGCCCGACCAGAGGTGAGAAGTGGCTGAACAAAGGTCTGTTCCTCCGACGGAGACAGGGACGGGTGCTGACAAGAAGGTCATGTCCGTCAGGCGGGCGATGGACGAGGCGCTGCGCCTCTACAACCAGGGGAAGATACCGGCCGCCGCGAAGCTGGCCGCCCAGATCGTCGCAGCGCGGCCGCGGCTGGCCGAGGCGCACAATCTCATGGGCGTGATCATGCTCGCCCAGGGCAAGACCGCGGAGGCGATCAAGGCGATCGGCCGCGCCACCCGCCTCGATCCGCAGAATGCACAATACTTCTCCAACCTCGGCGAGCTGGAGCGGCAGCGCGGCAAGCTGCAGGAGGCCGGCATCGCGCTTCGTGCCGCGATCGAGATCAATCCGCAGCATCCGCAAGCCCTGAACAATCTGGGGATCCTGCACTACGACCGCCGCGAATTCGACGAGGCTGTCACCTGTTACGAGAAGGCCTTGGCGGTCAGCGCCGACTATGCCGAGGCCCATAACAACCTGGGTAATGCGCTGCGCGCCCTCGGCCGGTTCGATGCGGCCATCGATCACTATCAGTCCGCAGTTCTGATCCGCGAGAATTATCCGGAGGCCTACAACAACATGGCCTCGGTGCTGCGCGACCAGGGCCATGTCGCCGAGGCCGAGCATGCCTATCGCAAGGCCATGAGCCTGCGCCGGGACTACATCGAGGCCTACGTCAACCTCGCAGCGATGCTGGATGGCGACGACCACGGCGACGAAGCGCTCCGCGTTCTTGGCGAGGCGCTCAAGATCAATGCCAGGCACACGCCGACTCTGATCCAGATCGCACGGACGCAGCTGCGCAAGATGAACTACGAGCAGGCCGAGCAGGCCGCGCGCCTTGCCCTGCAGAACGAGCCCAACTCGGCCGACGCCCATGCCATGCTGGCGCAGATCCTGCACGAGACGGACCGGCTCCATGACGCCATCGATGCGTTCGAGGCAACGCTGCGCCTGAAGCCCTCGCTGATCGAAGCCAATTCCATGTATGGCGTATGCCTGAAGTCGGTGGGGCGGCTCGACGAGGCGCGGGCGCAATTCATCAGGACGCTCGAGCTGGCGCCGGCGGCCTTCGGCGTCTATGCCAATCTCGCCGACCTCGACAAGTTCACGCCGGACAACCCGCAGCTGAAGGCGATGGAGAAGATCTTCGCCGAGGCGCCGGATCCGGCGAGCGACCGTTATCTGCCGCTGCACTTCGCCATCGGCAAGGCCTATGACGACATCGGCGACTACGGCAAGGCCTTCCGGCATTTCAAGACCGGCGCCGATCTCAAGCGGGCCAAACTCTCCTATGACGAGGCCCAGACCTTCGGCTTCTTCGATTCGATCCGCGAAGTGTTCAACGCGGACTATTTCGCCAGCCGGCCCTTCGAGGGCCGCAGCACGCCGGTGCCCGTCTTCATCATCGGCATGCCGCGCTCGGGCTCGACGCTGGTCGAGCAGGTCCTCTCCAATCATCCCGATACCTTCGGGGCAGGCGAGATCAAGGAGTTCTCGCGCCAGCTCAACTCGCTGCGCGGCCGCTTTCCCGGCCTGCCCAAGTATCCGCAGATCGTGCAGCGCATGAATGCCGCACAATATGCGCTGGTCGCCGATGGCTATCTGTCGAAGGTGACGGCGCTGGCGCCTGGTGCGGCACGCATCACCGACAAGCTGCTGACGAACTACTACTTCGTCGGGCTGCTGCACACGCTGTTTCCGAATGCCCGCTTCATCCATACCAGGCGCAATCCGGTCGACACCTGCCTCTCGGCCTTCACCAAGCTGTTCAAGGATGACATGCCGCACAGCTACGATCTGGGCGAGCTCGGCCGCTATTACCGCAAGTACGATGAACTCATGGCGCATTGGGAGGCCGTCCTGCCGCCCGGCGTGCTGAAGACCTTCGTCTATGAGGATGTGGTCGACAACCTTCCCCGGATGGCGCGCGAGCTGATCGATTTTGTCCGCCTGCCGTGGAACGATGCCTGCCTGTCCTTTCATGAATCCTCGCGTCCGGTCAGGACGGCCAGCGTTGTGCAGGTCCGCAAGCCGGTCTATTCTTCGTCGGTCGGACGGTTCCGCCGCTATGGCGGCGCGTTGCAGCCGCTGATCGATGCGCTGGGCTACACCGATGACGCTGGCGCGGGTGGCCGTTCCAGCGGCTGACGCAGGCCGGACAAGCAACAGGGAATGAATGGAATGCCGAAGACAACAGCCCTTGCCGCCGCCGTCATTGCCGCCATGGCGGTTCTTTCGCCCGTGAGCGACGCTGCGACACGGCTGCAGAAGACCTTCGGCAACTGGCAGGTCGACTGCACCGAGCGCGACGCCAATTCGCCCAAGGTCTGCAGCCTGCAGTTTGCGCTCGTCAACAAGAACGACAAGCAGGTCGTGTTCAGCTGGACCGTCGTCCGCAAGGACGCGGAGAGCGCTACCAACAAAGTGGTGGTCCGCACCCCGACCGGCGTTCTCCTGGCCGATGGCGTGAGCATCGGCTTCGAAGGCACCGAGCCGGTGAAGGTGAA
>JBGSNJ010000264.1:0-2178 GCA_041739715.1 Aestuariivirga sp. | reverse complement strand
CTACAATGTCGAGCGGGCCCAGCGCGGCATCGTCTACATCGACGAGGTCGACAAGATCAGCCGCAAGTCGGACAATCCCTCGATCACCCGCGATGTCTCGGGCGAGGGCGTCCAGCAGGCCCTCCTCAAGATCATGGAAGGCACCGTGGCCAGCGTGCCGCCGCAGGGCGGCCGCAAGCATCCGCAGCAGGAATTCCTGCAGGTGGACACGACCAACATCCTGTTCATCTGCGGCGGCGCCTTCGCCGGCCTCGAACGCATCATTAACCAGCGCAGCAAGGGTTCGGGGCTGGGCTTCGGCGCGGAAATCCGCTCCAATGAAGACCGCCGCACGGGTGCCGTGCTGCGCGAGCTGGAACCGGAAGACCTGCTCAAGTTCGGCCTCATCCCGGAATTTGTCGGACGCCTGCCGGTGGTGGCGACGCTCGAGGATCTCGACGAGGCCGCGCTGATCCAGATCCTGTCGGAACCGAAGAACGCCCTGGTCAAACAGTATCAGCGGCTGTTCGAGATGGAGAGCGTCAAGCTTACCTTCCCGGAAGACGCGCTGCGCGCCATCGCCAAGCGGGCGATCGAGCGCAAGACCGGCGCGCGCGGGCTGCGCTCGATCATGGAATCGATCCTGCTGGAGACCATGTTCGACCTGCCGGCGATGGAAGGCGTGGAAGAGGTGGTGATCTCGCGCGAAGTCGTGGAAGGTCACGCCAAGCCGCTACTCATCTATGCCGACCGCGACAAGCAGTCGAGCAAGGCGGCAAGCGTCTCGGCCTAGGATCAGGCGACACTCGGCTTGAGCGAAGCGGTGCGCTTTCGTCGCGGACCTGTGGGCGATGACTATCGTCCCGGCATCACGCCCATGGCGGCAAAGGACGTGTTGAACGGCACCATCAGCGGGTCGCCCGGCGGGATGCGGACGAGCCGGGATGCGAGTCCGGTCAGGGCCCGGATGGCCTGTTCGGCCTGATCCGCATCTCCGGCAAGCACCACGAGTCCGTGGCGGCCCCCCAGCACATGGCAGACCGGCTCGGCATGATCGAAGATCGCGGTGTCGAAGTCTTCCCAGCGGGGCGGCAAGTCGGGATTGGTGACCGGCGCAGCCCGTGCTGCGTTGCAGTCGCGCGTGTCGCAGATCATCATGACCGGGTCGAGCCGTCCATGGCGCACCAGCACGGGCCACAGCCAGCGCATGGCCGCCAGCGCCTCGGCCTCGCTCTCGCAGCCGGCGATGATGATGTGTCGTGTCAATGTGTCGAGCTTGGTGGTGTCGAGCATCATGAGTCCTTCTGGGCAGGGCTTGCTGTGTGGCAATTGCCGCAAGCCTGCCGGTTGCGGCCTTTCGGGCCGAACGGGGAGCCGATAGCATGCGTGGCGAAGCCGAAAAGTGATCTGCGTCACGCCTTGCCCTGCGGCAAGTTGCGCATGGTGGAAAGAGCAAGGGCAGCTTCATTACAACTGCCGCCATCCCATTGAAAAACGTTAACGTGGCATCCATCTTCACCATCGGGAACGTCCCGGCGTTTGTGGAGTATCACGCGTATGGTATCGTGTGATTCACACGGCGGTGGTTCGCGTCCCAGACTGGGCGTCCGGGTCGCATGGCAACTTGCGTGAGACCCCATGGCGGCCCGCCCCGCGAAAGGAACAAGAATGACAAAAACACCCAAAACTCCCGCCGAAGGCACTCTGGAGACGATGCCCGTGCTGCCGCTGCGCGACATTGTCGTCTTCCCGCACATGATCGTGCCGCTTTTCGTCGGCCGCGAGAAATCCATCCGTGCGCTCGAGGAAGTGATGCGCGAGGACAAGCGCATCCTGCTGGTGGCGCAGAAGAACCCCGGCGATGACGATCCGGCGATCGACGCCATCTACGAGGTCGGAACCCTGGCGCAGGTGCTGCAGCTGCTGAAGCTGCCCGACGGCACCGTCAAGGTGCTGGTCGAGGGCGTGGAGCGCGCCAAGGTGCATTCCTTCACCGACCGCGCCGAATTCTTCGAAGGCCATGTCGAGCTCATGCCCAACTCGATCGGCCCTGCGGCCGAGGTCGAGGCGCTGGCGCGCACGGCGATCGCCCAGTTCGACTCCTACGTGAAGCTGAACAAGAAGGTGCCGGGCGAGGTGCTCTCGTCGCTCAGCCAGATCACCGACTATGCCAAGCTGGCCGACACCATCGCCGCGCAT
>JBGSNJ010000248.1:0-2789 GCA_041739715.1 Aestuariivirga sp. | reverse complement strand
GCGGGCGATCTGCGCGCCGAGGTCGGGCATGTCGCGCTCCATGGCGGCGCGCAGCTGCGCCGCGATCAGGGCCCCTAGCGTATAGCTCGGGAAATAGCCGAAGGCGCCCGAAGGCCAGTGCACGTCCTGCATGGGTCCGTCCTTTGGATTGTCGATGGTCGACAGCCCCAGGTAGTCGCGCATCTTGGCATCCCAGGCCTCGGGTACGTCCTTCGCCGCGAGACGGCCCTCGATCAGGTCCTTCTCGATCTCGAAGCGCAGGATCACGTGCAGCGGATAGGTCACCTCGTCGGCATCGACGCGGATATAGCCCTTCTCGATCTTCTGCACATGCGCGATGAGGTCGTCGACCTCGAAGCCGGCAAGTTGCTCCGTGCCCAGATGATCGCGCGCCAGCGGCAGGGCGAAGCTCCAGAATTCGCGCGTGCGCGAGATCTGCATTTCCTGGAACAGACTCTGGCTTTCATGCATGGCCATGCCGCGGGCCTTGCCGCTGGGCCAGTGCTGCCACTCCGCCGGTAGTCCCTGTTCATAGAGCCCGTGGCCGGTCTCGTGCAGGATGCCCATGAGCGAAGACAGGAACTCATGCGTCGTATAGCGCGTGGTCATGCGGACGTCGCTCGGCACGCCGCTGCAGAAGGGATGATGCGAGATGTCCAGCCGTCCATGGTCGAAGTCGAAGCCCACGGCCGTCATCAGTGTCACGCCCAGCATCTTCTGGCGTTCGGGCGGGAACTCGCCGCGGAAAGGCTTCGCCGGGTGGGCAGTGCGGCGGCGCGCCTGTGCCTCCAGCGCTTCGGGAATGAAGCCGGTCAGGAAGCGCCTGAGGTCGGCGAAGACGGCCGCGATCTCGGCCGAACGGCTGCCCGGATCGAACTGTTCGACCAGCGCATCATAGGGCGAGAGCTGCAGCGCTGCGGCGCGGAGCTGCGCCTCCTCGCGGGCAAGGGCGACGATCGCCTCGAAGGCCGGCAGGAAACCGTCCCAGTCGTTTTTGGCGCGCAGGCTCCGCCACAGCTGTTCGCAGCGGATCTGCGCATTGACCTTGCGGCTGACGAAATCGGCCGAGAGGCAGGTGCGGTTGCGATGCGTCCGTTCGAACTCGCGGAGCGCGGACTGCTGTGAGGGGTCAAGGTCCTCGGTCCTCGCCGCCGCGATCCAGTCGTCGACCGCGGGTGCGGTTGCAAGATCGTGCGCAAGGGCCGCCAGCGTACCCATGGCCTCGGCCCGTTTCTCGCCGCCGCCGGCTGGCATGTTGACGGCCTCGTCGACCTGCAGCATGGCCTCGGCATGGCCGAGCGCCTCGAGCTTGCGGCAGAGTTCGTCGAGCCTCGCAAAGGACATCAGCCGCGCGCCCGGGCCATCAGGTCGACGAAGCGGCGGAATAGATAGTGGCTGTCCTGCGGGCCGGGCGAGGCTTCCGGATGGTGCTGCACCGAGAAGACCGGCCGTCCTTCCAGGGCAATGCCGGCGTTCGATCCGTCGAAGAGCGAGACATGGGTTTCGACCACGCCGGCAGGAAGCGAAGAGCGGTCCACCGCGAAGCCATGGTTCATCGACACGATCTCCACCTTGCTGGTGGTGAAGTCCTTCACCGGATGATTGGCGCCGTGATGGCCCTGGTGCATCTTCACCGTCTTCGCGCCCAGCGCGATGCCCAGCATCTGGTGGCCGAGGCAGATGCCGAAGAGCGGCTTGCCCGAGTCCACCAGCTTGCGGATTTCCGGTACCGCGTATTCGCCCGTTGCCGCCGGATCGCCGGGACCGTTGGAGAGGAACACGCCGTCAGGGTTCATGGCGAGGATCTCTTCGGCGCTCGTCGTGGCGGGAACCACCGTCACGTCGCAGCCGGCACTCGTCAGGCAGCGCAGGATGTTCCGCTTGAGGCCATAGTCCACCGCAACGACCTTGTAACCGCCGCCCTCGGCGCGCGTATAGCCGGTCTTCCAGTCCCAGAGCTTCTCGTCCCACGCCATGCGCTGGGTGAGGGAGACGTCCTTGGCAAGGTCCATGCCCAGCAGGCCCGGCCAGGCGGCCGCCATCTTCTTCAGCTTCGCGATGTCGAACTTGCCCTTCGGATGATGCGCGATCACGCCATTGGGCATGCCCTGCTCGCGGATGTGCGCGGTGAGCGCGCGAGTGTCGATGCCGGAGAGCCCGATGATGCCGCGCGCCTTCAGCCACTTGTCGAAATGCCGGGCCGAACGGTAGTTGGCGGGCTCGGTGACCGGCTCCTTGACGATGGCGCCCACCACCGCGGCCGAGGCGGCGAGATTGGTGGTCTCGATGTCCTCGTCATTGGTGCCGACATTGCCGACATGCGGGAAGGTGAAGGTGACGATCTGCCCGGCATAGGACGGATCCGTCAGCACCTCCTGGTAGCCGGTCATGGCGGTGTTGAAGCAGACTTCGCCCACCGCCTCGCCTTCGGCGCCGATCCCAAGGCCCTCGATCACCGTGCCATCGGCGAGCACCAGGAGGCCGGTGACGCGCGGCTGATCCCAGTCGCCGAACTGCGGGCGCGCGGGGGTCTTGGCCTTGGCAGGCTTCTTGGCAGTGGGCATGGCGGGCTCCAGGGAATCTGTGGCTGGTTAGGGGAGCGGGGCCCGCCCGTCAAGCTTGCGTCATGCGCGCCAACAGGAATTGCCGCACCGCCGGATCGGAGGCCAGCGCCGCGGCCCTTTCGTAGGCCTGCTGCGCCTCCGCGCCGCGCCCCAGCCGTACCAGAAGATCGGCCCGGACCGCGTGGTAAGGCTGGTATGCGGCGATGGCCTCACCGGCCACGCCGT
>JBGSNJ010000239.1:0-7092 GCA_041739715.1 Aestuariivirga sp. | reverse complement strand
GCGATGCCGCCCTGGGCGGCGACCGTGTGCGAACGCGTGGGGAAGACCTTCGAGATGCAGGCCGTCTTCAGGCCCGACTGCGAAGCGCCGAGGGCCGCGCGCAGCCCCGCGCCGCCGGCACCTACCACCACCACGTCGAAGCTGTGGTCGGTGATCGGATAGGCGCGGCCGTTGATCGCGACGCTCTTGGGCGCCAGTTTCTTTGCGTCTGCGGCTGCCATCAAAGTCCAAAGCTCATCTTGAGAATTGCATAAAGCGCGGCAACGCCAAGCAGCACGGTGACGAAGCTGTTGGCAAGCAGGGCCGCGAACTTGGCCACATGGCCGTGGACATAGTCCTCGATCACCACCTGCAGCCCAAGCCGCATGTGCCACAGCACCGACACGAAGGTGAGCGCGAGCAGGATCGCCACGAAGGGATTGGCGATGCTGGCGACGATCTCGGCCCGGCTGGCGCCCAAGTGGCGGATCACGAAGATCACCAGGAAGATCACCAGCGGGATGTTGGAAATGGCAGTGACGCGCTGCAGCCACCAGTGTTCAGTGCCGGACTTGGCCGAGCCCAGGCCGCGCACCCTGCCGAGCGGAGTCCGCATGCTCATGGCATCATCCCATAGCCGATGATCCACAGCAGGATGGTGACGGCCACCGACCCGATGATCGTGGCACGCGCCATCAGCTCGACCACCGGCAATTCGAAACCGCGGCCGGTGTCCCACAGGAGATGGCGCAGTCCGCCCAGCGCGTGATGCACCAGCGCCCAGGTGAATACAGAGAGAACGATGCGGCCAAACCAGTGGCCGAAGAACCGCTGCACCATGTCGAAATAGGCATCGGAGGTCGCCGCGGCCGAAAGCCACCAGACCAGCAGCACCACGCCCACCGCCGTCGCCATTCCCGTGGCCCGGTGGAAGATCGACATCATCATGGTCAGCATCGGGCGGTAGATCTGCAGATGCGGCGAAAGCGGCCGCCTTGCATGTTCAGTCTTCGTCATTGGTCAGTTCCCGTTCCCCATGGACGGTTTTAGCTTGTGCAGCGCAATATCGCAAATACGCCGAAAGACATAGATCGGTTGTTGCCGGCGCCCTTGACGCAGATCATGGTTGCTCGTGATGCAGGCCTGCATATGCTGAGAATCCCTTGGAGAATTGCACGTCATGAGTGAGATCGTCTGTCCATCATGCACCGCCGTGAACCGGATACCACCTGACCGTCTTGCCACTGAGGCAAAATGCGGCAAATGCCACAAGCCGCTGTTCGACGGCCATCCGCTGGCGCTTACCGTCCAGACCTTCGGCCGTCACCTCACCCGCAACAGCATTCCCGTACTGGTCGATTTCTGGGCCGAATGGTGCGGTCCGTGCAAGCAGATGGCCCCCGAGTTCGAGAAGGCGGCGCGGGCGCTGGAGCCGCATGTGCGGTTCGCCAAGCTCGATACCGAGGCTGCGCCCAACGAAGCGGCGGCCCATGGCATCCGCTCCATCCCCACCATGATCCTCTTCCAGAACGGCCGGGAAGCGGCCCGCCAGTCGGGCGCCATGCCCGCCGGCCACATCATTCAGTGGGTGCGCGAACAGATCGGTGCCTGACGCCTTATTGTCCGCGCAAACCAGCGCTGATCTGCGCCAGTGAAACGCAGTTCGGCAGTCTTTCTTGCGGCCCTGGCCGCCACGGTGCTGGCCCTGGCGCTTGCGGCGCAGTTCCGTCTCGTTCCTGACCGCTATAATCCGCTGGCTCCGATCGATCTCGCTGAAACGCCGAACCTGATGACCGGCACCAAGCTCTGGCTGATGGAGGACGATCCCCGGGCCTGCGCCGCGGCCTTGCGCAGGGCCGGCGTGACGCTCACAGAAATGCCGGAACAGACGGACCGGCCGGGCTGCGTCCGACGCGGCACCATCACCCTCTCGAAGCTCCACGGCGCCCGGATCCGGCCGGAGGAGATGCGCTGCGACATCGCGCTGCGGCTCTATCTTCTCGACCGTCACGACCTTCAACCGCTCGCGCGGCAGCATCTCGGCAGCGGCGTTGCGGAGATCGCTCATTTCGGCAGTTACTCCTGCCGCAACATCCGCGGGCGGAGCAGGCTGAGCCAGCATGCCACGGCCAATGCATTCGACATCGCGGGCTTCCGGCTCGAGAATGGCAGGACAGTCTCGCTCAAGTCGGGATGGGATGCCGGTGGCGCCACCTCGGAATTTCTCCGCGACCTGCGCGGGCGGGCCTGCCTGCTCTTCAACATGGTGCTGAGCCCGGACTACAATGCCGACCATGCCGACCATTTCCACGTCGACATGGGCCCCTACATGGGCTGCAACTAGAGGCGTTCCGGTATTCTAGGTCTTCGGGGCGACGTCGGCATCGGTGGCATCGGCCTGCTGGAAGTAACGCAGGCCGCGAAGATGCAGCAGGATGATGGGATAGGCCATGAGGGCCGCACCGATCAGGAAGGCCGAAAGCAGAGTGCCCCATGCCGCATGACCATCGACATGGGCCTTGTGGAGCACGGCATAGCCTAACGGCAGGAAAAGCATGACGGCTGTGGCAACACCCGGCGAGTAGCGGCCACGCGTGACCACGACCGGCACGATGTGAAAGAACACGGCGTTGATCAGCATCAGCGCGGCGAAGATCATGGGCGCGAGCGGAAGTGTGGGCGCGAGGGACGCGCTGGCAATGCCAAGGACCACGACGATGCCGTTGGTCATGTAGAAGTCCGGCCAGGTCACCGGGAGGCGGATCACGCCGCGTGCCCAATCGCGCCAATTGAGCATGAACTCCTCAAGCATGTGAACGGCGTAGGCGGCCAGCGACAGCCATGCGAGTTCCGTGAGCGACATGACAGACATCCCCAGATGTTCGGTGTCCGGGTTATCTCATGGTTGTCAGTCGCAGTCGACCGCTGAAGACCTTACAGGACGATGACCTTCGTGCCGACCGGCGTCTTGTTGTAGAGTTCGATCACCTCGTGGTTGAGCATGCGGATGCAGCCCGAAGAGGCGGCGGTGCCGATCGAGGACGGCGCATTGGTACCATGGATGCGAAACATCGTGTCACGGCCCCCCTTGAAGAGGTAGAGGGCACGGGCACCCAGCGGGTTCTGCGGAATGCCGCCGGGCATGCCGTTCCGCCACTTGGCGTATTTGGGCGTACGCTTGATCATTTCGGCCGGCGGCGTCCAGGTGGGATTCTTGCGCTTCATGCCGACCGTGGCGACGCCCGACCAGTTGAAGCCATCCTTGCCGACGGCCACCAGATAACGCATGGCCTTGCCGTCTTCCATGACGCGGTACAAAGCCCGTTCATTGGTGCGGATGATGATGGTTCCGGGCTTTTCAGGCGTGTCGAAATCCACCAGCGCGCGGCCCTTGTAGGCTGGCGCCTTGCGAACGATCTTCTTCTTTTTCTTGCTGCTGGTGGAAGCCTTCCTGGTGGTCGTCTTGTTGTCGAAGCGGAGGATTCGACGCTCTTCGGCCGTGGAGGCTTCCGCCCTACCGATTGAAGGAATCACGGACGCCACCAGCGCCGCACCGAAAAGTCCAAGAAAACCACGCCGTTGCAAGATATCCCCCAACCCCGGAAAGCCCCCAGAACGAACTACATTGTGATGGAATGGATTTCAAGTCACAGCGCTGTGAGTAGCGCGCGCTGACGCTTGTCAGGGCGACGCTTTGGGTACATCATGACAGGAGCATGAACCCCGTCAGCACAGGGTGGGGCGTTTGGACGAACAAGAGCCGATAACTTCCCTCCGGACCTGGGGCGCAAGCATAAGGTCCGGCCCGGAAGCACCCCGGGAGACAGGTGCACGGCGGCCGGAGCAGATTGCCTTCGACCGCAAGGAGCTTACCCTTATTCTCGGCCTCTATGGCCGCAAGGTCGCTGATGGCGAATGGCGCGACTACGCCATGGAGTTCGGCCGCGACAAGGCGATCTTCTCGGTCTTCCGCCGCAGCAGCGAGATGCCGCTCTACCGGATCGTCAAGGACCCGTCGCTGGCCCGGCGCCAAGGCCTTTACTCGGTCGTGGCACAGGGGGGGCTCATCCTCAAGAGAGGCGCCGATCTCACCCAGGTCCTGAAGGTCCTGATCAAGGCTCCGAAGCTCACCGCGGTCTGAACCAACTCCGGCAAAAATGGAAAAGGCCCGGCGGTTGCGCCGGGCCTCTGCTTTTGGTGCTGTCACTCCGAGCTGCGCATGATCCCGAGGATGTTCAGGATGTGAATGAACAGCGTGATGAAGCTGCCGTAGAGCATGAAGGCGCCGAAGATCGACTTGCCGCGGGCAACGCCGGGGGTGTCGCCTTCGACATACATCTCCTTGATCTGCTGGGTCTCGTAGGCGGTGATGCCGGCGAAGAGCAGCACGGTGACGATCGAGGTGATGAGGCTCATCATGGTGCTCTGGAAGAAGAACACGTTCACCAGCATGGCGATGATGATGCCGATCGAGGCCATCATGAAGAAGGCACCGAGGCCCGACAGGTCACGCTTGGTGACGTAGCCCGCAAGGTTGGTGGCGCCGAAGGTGACGGCGGTGATCAGGAAGGCGCGGTAGACGATATCCGGCCCGATGGCGAGATAGGTCCCGACCATCGGCGCGATGGCAAGGCCCCAGAGCGCCACGTAGCCCCAGTAGGCGCCATGGGCGACCGCCGGGTTGGCAGAGAAAATCAGGCGCGGCGCGAGGAAGCCCATGCCGAGGATGGCAAAGAAGAACAGCCACTTCAGCGAATAGACAGCCTGCATGGCAGCCGGGTTTGCGGCCACCGCCATGGTGATGATCGCCGTGGCGGCCACGCCAAGCGCCATGTAGTTTTAGACGCCCATCATGTACGAACGGAGACCCTGATCGATCTCGGCCCGCGACTGGGCAGTTGTTTGGGGTTGGTATCGGACTTCAGCCATTTCGCTCCCTCCAGGTGAAGAATTCTGCTGCAATATGGGGTAATGAAGTACCAGCTTCAAGCGGTCAGGCACATTAAGAGATTGTAATTAAGCAAGAACGGCCGCGTAGCCGTCCATCTTGCGGGCCAGCTCGATGTCCTTTTCGGTGACCCCGCCAGCCGAATGGGTCGACAGCGTCACCTCCACCCGGCCGTAAACATTGAACCATTCGGGATGATGGTCGGTTTTCTCGGCAAACAGCGCCACCCGGCTCATCCAGCCCCAGGCCTGGTTGAACGATTTGAACTGGAAGGTTTTTGAAATGGCATCCCGTCCCTTCGCCTCGGTCCAGCCCTGGAGTTCGCGGAGGACCCGGACCCGCTCGACGCCGTGCAACGGTGTTTCAGTCATGGTGAGCCTTGCAATTGATAGGATTCCTCGACCGCATAGGGTCCACCGCCTCGTGACGGCCGGGAGGAGAAGAGCACGAAACGCGACACTTCGAAAGTCCGGCTCTTGTAGAGATTATGCGAGGCGACATAGCCATGGAGCGCAAGGGGATCCGGGTCCTTGAGCCGGGCCAGCGTCACATGCGGCATGAACTTGCGCCCCTCGGCGGCAAGGCCCAGCACCTGGCAGATGCGTTCGTGGATGGATTGCAGCCGCCGCAGTTCGGGGCTTTCTTCGACTCCGGCATAGAGCGTGTGAGGCTTGTTGCCGCCAAACAGGCCCATGCCGCGCAGTCGGAGCGAGAAAGGCCGCGCTGCCACCCCGTCCAGCGCATAGGCGATTTCGCGGGCCAGTGAATCGTCGATGTCGCCGATGAAGCGGAGGGTGAGGTGAAAGGATTCCCGGTCGATCCAGCGGGCTCCCATGATCCCGCCCTTCATCAGGCCGAGATCGGTGGCGACGTCGTCCGGCAATTCGAGGCCGGTAAAGAGTCGCGGCATGGCGGGCCTCCTTTCGAGGGGGGGTCTGCACGGGTCGCTAGCCGGTAAGCTAGCGTGATTCGGCCGAAGGCCAAGCCCTATTTTGCCGCAGCCTTTGTGACAAGTTCTTCAACAACAGGCAGCATTCGCGCCACAATCACATCGACGCCGGCTGCGTTCGGATGCATGCCGTCGGCCTGGTTGAGCTTGATGTCCGCCGCCACGCCATCGAGGAAGAAGGGATAGAAAAGGGCCTCGTGCTTCCCGGCAAGCCGCGCATACATGCCATCAAAGGCCGACATGTACTCCGGGCCGAGATTGGGGGGCGCCCGCATGCCGGCAAGAAGGGTGGGGATCTTCTTCTCTCCCAACTTGCCGAGGATGCCGTCGATGGCGGCTTCCGCCTGGGCAGGCTGCAGGCCGCGCAAGGCATCATTGGCGCCGAACTCGACGATCGCCGCATCCACCTCCTCCGAAAGGGCCCAGTCCAGCCGCGACAGGCCGTCCAGTGCCGTGTCGCCCGAAACCCCGGCATTGACGACCACGACGTCATGCCCCTTCGCCCTCAGGGCCTGTTCGAGCTTGACCGGGAAGGCATCGGATGGCTGCAGCCCATAGCCAGCCGTCAGACTATCTCCCAGCGCAAGGATGGTGATGGTCTGCGCTGATGCAGCCTGGGTTAACACGAAGACGGCAGCAAACGCCGCGATGACTTTCGACATGGCCTTGAAGGTAGGGCGCGATTGTGCCGTCTTCAAGCATCCGTGGCTCGACAAATCACGTATCGACACCCATGTTCGACACGATGACAGACATAGACGCCGTGTCCCTCCGGGACGTTCACCTGACCCTGCCGAGCCGCGCCGGCAATGTCGACATCCTGCGCGGCGTGAGCCTGACGGCCAGGGCCGGCGAAGCGCTGGGGATTGTCGGGCCATCGGGCTCCGGCAAGACAACGCTTCTCATGGTCGTGGCCGGGCTGGAACAGGCCAATGCCGGAGCGGTTCATGTCGCAGGCGAATCCCTGACCGGCCGCAGCGAGGACGATCTTGCCGTGTTCCGGCGCGATCATGTGGGCATCGTGTTCCAGTCCTTTCATCTCATACCGACCATGACGGCGCTGGAGAACGTGGCCGTTCCGCTCGAGTTTCGCGGCAGTCCGGATGCAATGTCCATTGCCGCGGATCGGCTCGATCGCGTGGGGCTGTCGCATCGCCTGACGCATTATCCGGGCCAGCTCTCGGGCGGCGAACAGCAGCGCGTGGCCATCGCCCGC
>JBGSNJ010000226.1:0-2365 GCA_041739715.1 Aestuariivirga sp. | reverse complement strand
GGACGTTCCGGCGGCGGCTCGGTGCATCACATCGCCTTCCGCGCTGCCGACGATGCGGCGCAGGCCGAGATGGTGCGCAAGCTCGAAACAGCCTTTGGCATCCGGCCCACGCCGCAGAAGGACCGCACCTACTTCCGCTCGGTCTATTTCCGCGAGCCCGGTGGCGTGCTCTTCGAGATCGCCACCGACGTGCCGGGCTTTGCAGTGGACGAGCCGCCGGCGCATCTCGGCGAAGCGCTCAAGCTGCCGGCATTCCTCGAGGCGCGGCGCGACGAGATCGCGGCGCGCCTGCCCGATCTCGGAGATGATGCATGAGTGACGATCTGAGATCCATGTCCTGGGATGACATCCGACTTGTCAAGGCGGTTGCCGATGCGCGCGGCCTTGCGGGTGCGGCCCGGACGATGGGTCTCAATCATTCGACCGTTTTCCGCCGCCTCGCGCAGATCGAGGACCGTGCGGGCACTGCGCTCTTTGTCCGCCACCGCACGGGCTATGCCGCCACGGCCGCGGGTGAAGAGATGGTGGCGCTGGCCGAGCGCATGGAAGACGATGTGGCAAGCCTCAGCCGCAAGCTCGCAGGCGGCGCAGTCTCCCCCGGAGGCGAGTTGCGGGTCACAACCAACGACACGCTCCTGGTCGGGCTGCTGACGCCGATTTTCGCCGGCTTCCAGCGGCAGTGCCACGACATCCGGCTCGACATCGTTCTGGGCAATCAGGCGCTCAATCTCTCGAAGCGGGATGCCGACGTGGCGATCCGCGCCACCGATTCACCGCCCGACGCGCTGTTCGGGCGCCGCGTGGCGCATATCGCCTGGGCTCTCTATGGCCGCGAGCAGGATTTTCCCGAGCCCGTCGTCCAACCCATCGAGCCGCTTCTTGGGCATCGCTGGATCGCGCTGGGCGATGCGCTCGGCAGCTTCAAGGCGGCGAAGTTCGTGCGCGAACACGTTGCCGCCGAACGCATCGTCTACAAGCTCAATACCGTGCTAGGGCTGACGGAGGCCGTCGAACAGGGCATCGGCATCGGTCATCTGCCCTGCTTCATCGCCGACTGCAGGCCCGGGCTCCGCCGCCTCTCGCCTGCCGTGCCGGACTATGGCGTGGATCTCTGGCTGCTTACGCATCCTGACCTGAAGAATGTGGCGCGCGTGCGCATCTTCATGGATTTCGTCGCGGCGGAAATCGCGCGGCAGAGGCCCCTGATCGAAGGCGAGCGTGGCCATGGCGCGCACATGGTTTCGGGTGACTGACACCGCCGCCATCGAAACCTGTCGAAGCCTGCTCGAATTCCGGATATGGGACTTGCAATGACCGCGTCCACCGAGCTTGAGATCTTTCTCGTGGCCCTGCCTGGCCTCGAGTCCGTGCTGTGCGACGAAGTGCACGAGAGGCGGTTCACGTCGCCGCTAATCGTGCCGGGAGGCGTGACTTTCCGGGGCGGCTGGCCAGATGTCTGGCGGGCCAACCTCGAGATTCGCGGGGCAAGCAAGGTTCTGGTCCGCATCGGCGCCATCCGCGTGCTTCACCTGGCGCAACTCGACAAGCGGGCGCGCCGTTTCCCCTGGGCCGAGACGCTGCGCCGCGACGTTCCGCTGCGCGTCGACGTCACCTGCCGCAAGTCGCGCATCTATCATGCCGGGGCTGCCGCGCAGCGCATCGCGACGGCCATCCGCGAAGAGCTTGGCGCGCCCGTCACGCCCGATGCCAAACTCTGCATCAAGGCCCGCATCGAGGACGATCTCTGCAGCTTCAGCATCGACAGTTCGGGTGAGCTCCTGCACAAGCGCGGCCACAAGCAGGCGGTCGGCAAGGCGCCGATGCGCGAGACCATGGCGGCGCTGTTCCTGCGGCAATGCGGATATTCGGGCCATGAGCCGGTCCTGGATCCGATGTGCGGGTCGGGCACATTCGTCATTGAGGCCGCAGAGATTGCAGCGGGTTTGCAACCCGGCCGGTCGCGGCGCTTTGCCTTCGAGAGCCTGGCCGGATTCGATGCCGCGCATTGGTCGGGTCTGCAGTCGGCTTGCGCGCCGAAAACACCGGCCATCCACTTCTACGGCAGCGATCGCGATGCCGGCGCCATCCACATGAGCCGGGACAATGCGGCGCGCGCGGGCGTCTCTGAGTTCACCACATTTCGGAAGCAGTCGATCAGCGAACTGATGCGGCCCGAAGGGCCCTCGGGCCTGGTCATCGTCAACCCGCCCTATGGCGATCGCATCGGCGACCCGAAGCCGCTCCTCGATCTCCATGCCGCCCTGGGCAGGGCGTTGCGCGAGCGCTTCTCCGGCTGGCGCGTCGGGCTGATCACGACCGATGCCGCTCTTGCGCGGGCCACGGGCCTTCCCTTCGCGGCGCCGGC
>JBGSNJ010000153.1:0-4017 GCA_041739715.1 Aestuariivirga sp. | reverse complement strand
GAGGCCAGCGGGACGCCGTCCGACTTCGACCCCGACGCCTATCTTGCCGGGAAACGCCGCGCCGCGCCATGAAACGGCTCCGGCTATCGCCCGCCGCGCGCGCCGACCTCGATGCCATCTGGGACTACGCCGCAGCGGCATGGGGACAGGACCAGGCAGGCTCCTATCTCCGCGGCATGTTTTCAATGATGTGGACGCTCGCCGAACGACCCTCGCTGGGACGCGGCATCGACGAGGTTCGCCCGGGCTACTTCAAGTTCCCGGTCGCCTCGCATGTGGTCTTCTACAAGCAAGACGCGGACGGGATCGATGTGATCCGCATCCTGCCCAAGCGCATGGACCTGGAACGGCACCTCGATTGAACGGCTGAGCGGCGAAAGTCGCACACGATCTTCACGCCATGGCTTCGTTCTCAGCCGGAGATACCCCTCCCCCAGTTCCCCGGCCCGCGCCAGCAGCGCGGCGCGGGCATCGTCGCTTGCCATCACGTCGTAGAGGATCTCGAGATCGGCCC
Source organism: Aestuariivirga sp. (assembly GCA_041739715.1). GTDB lineage: Bacteria > Pseudomonadota > Alphaproteobacteria > Rhizobiales > Aestuariivirgaceae > Aestuariivirga. The sequence goes on along the minus strand of JBGSNJ010000153.1, from coordinate 3,503 downwards.
TGGCGATGCCGCAGTAGTTCATCATGCCCACCACCAACTGCACCCGCATGGCCTCGTCATAGCCGCGCTTGGCATAGGCCGCGGCATCTGCCGAGGCCGTGCCGATCAGCAGCGCGCGGCGCAGCGCCAGCTTGCGGTCGCCATAGGCCCAGCCATTGTTCCACACGCGGTCGATCCAGCCCTTGGTGGTGGCGGGGAAGGACCACCACCAGACGGGAAAGACGAAGGCGATGGCATCGTTGCGCGAAATCCGCGCCTGCTCCGCCAGCACGTCGGCGCTGTAGACCTTGTCGCCATCGTCCCAGTCCGGCTCGTCAGCCACCGGCAGGCGCGGATCGAAGCCCTCGGCGCGCAGATCGGCAATCTCGGGCCGGTGGCCCGCGCGGGCGATCCCCGCGACAAAACTGTCAAGCACGGCCCCGCAGAAGGAATCGCGGCGCGGATGGTCGAAGACGACGAGGATGTTCATGGGGCCTGCCGAATGGAAGATCGAAAAGCAACACTATCCAACACTATCCGATAGTCGCCCCACAGGCGAAAGGCGGTCGAAACGGCAACAGCTAAGGAACAGGCGTTGCTTTCACAAACTGCGCCACAGCCTTGAGCGCCAGCAGAGCGAAGGGCGCCGCATGCATCAGCAGATCATAGATATCGACGGGCCGCGTCAGCGTGCCAGCCGCCAGCATGCGGAGCTTCTCCCAGATATGCGGTTCGGGCCGGAACGGCGCAAGCCCTAGCGAGAGGCAGAGCAGGATCAAGACGATCCAGGGAAGTCGATCGACGAGCGCGAGAAGGCCATGCATGGCTACATGCATAGGGGACGCAGCGAGGACGGCCATGCGGTCAATGACCTCATCCAGCCATCGTGGCGATCGCCTTGCAAGCGACGTGTTGCAGCCGTCAGTTGTCGAGGAAGCTTCGGAGTTTCCTTGACCGGCTCGGATGCTTCAACTTGCGCAGGGCCTTGGCTTCGATCTGGCGGATGCGTTCGCGGGTCACCGAGAACTGCTGGCCCACCTCCTCCAGCGTGTGGTCGGTGTTCATGCCGATGCCGAAGCGCATGCGCAGCACGCGTTCCTCGCGCGGGGTGAGCGAGGCCAGCACGCGCGTGGTCGTCTCGCGCAGGTTGGCCTGGATCGCCGCGTCGATGGGCAGCACCGCGTTCTTGTCCTCGATGAAGTCGCCGAGGTGGCTGTCCTCCTCGTCGCCCACCGGGGTTTCGAGCGAGATGGGCTCCTTGGCGATCTTCATCACCTTGCGCACCTTCTCGAGCGGCATCGACAGCTTGTCGGCCAGTTCTTCCGGCGTCGGCTCGCGGCCGATCTCGTGCATCATCTGGCGCGAGGTGCGCACGATCTTGTTGATCGTCTCGATCATGTGCACCGGAATGCGGATGGTGCGCGCCTGGTCGGCGATCGAGCGGGTGATGGCCTGGCGGATCCACCAGGTCGCATAGGTCGAGAACTTGTAGCCGCGGCGGTACTCGAACTTGTCGACCGCCTTCATCAAACCGATGTTGCCTTCCTGGATGAGATCGAGGAACTGCAGGCCGCGGTTGGTGTATTTCTTGGCGATCGAGATCACGAGGCGCAGGTTGGCCTCGACCATTTCCTTCTTGGCGATGCGCGCCTCGCGCTCGCCCTTCTGCACCATGGCGACGATGCGGCGGTATTCGGGAATCTGCAGGCCGGTGGCGGTGGCGAGCTCGAAGATCTCGTCGCGGATGACCTTGATCGAGTCCTTCTCGTCGTTCACCCACTTCTTCCAGCCGAACTTGGCGAGCCGGCCGACGCGCTTCAGCCAGTCGGGGTCGAGCTCGTTGGACTGGTATTCCTTGAGGAACTCGGAGCGCGGCACCTTGTAGGTCTCGGCCAGCCGCATGAGGCGGCCTTCCAGCGCGTTGAGGCGCTTGTTGATGTCGTAGAGCTGTTCGACCAGCGCCTCGATGCGGGCATTGTTCAGCGACAGCGACTTGACGTCGGCGATGATGTCCTCGCGCAGCTTCTTGTAGCGGCGCTCCTGCGAGGGCGAGAGCTCGGTGCCCTCGGCCACTTCCTGGTCCTGGAGCTTGCGCAGCGACTTGTAGTTCCTGGCGATGTTGTCGAAGATCTCGAGCACCTTGGGCTTGAGCTCGGCCTCCATGGCCGACAGCGACACGCCGAGATCATCGCCCTCGTCGTCATCCTCGTCCTCGATCTGCGGCTTGTCGAAATCCTCGGGGCTCAGCACGTCGCCGAACTCGTCGTCGCCGCGGCGCGCGGCGGCGGCCGCACGGCGGTTCTCGGGGCGCTTGGCCTCGACCTTCTTCTTCACCTCTTCCTTGGGCGGAACGTAAGGCGCGGGTGTTGCCACCGCCTGCTGCTTCTTCGCATCGGGGCCGGCATAGGTGGCCTCGAGGTCGATGATGTCGCGCAGCAGGATCTTGGCTTCGTTCAGCTCGTCGCGCCAGATGATGATGGCCTGGAAGGTGAGCGGGCTTTCGCACAGGCCGGCGATCATCGCCTCGCGGCCAGCCTCGATGCGCTTGGCGATGGCGATTTCGCCCTCGCGCGAGAGAAGCTCAACCTGCCCCATCTCGCGCAGATACATGCGGACGGGATCGTCGGTGCGGTCGGCCGGCGTCTTGGCGGCCTCGACCTTGACCAGCGCGGTCTCGGTCGACTCGCCCTCGGCCTCCTGCTCCACCTTGGCGGCGAGGTTCTCGGTCTCCTCCTCGCTCTCGACCACGTTGATGCCCATCTCGTTGAGCATCGCCATGATGTCCTCGATCTGCTCGGGCGAGGTCTCGTCCGAGGGCAGAACCGCATTGAGCTCATCGAGGGTGACATAGCCGCGCGCCTTGGCGAGCTTGATCATCCGCTTGACGGCGGCATCGGTGAGATCGAGAACCGGCGAGTCGGAGCCTTCGGCCGCAACGTCGGTGCCGTCGGCCTCGTCCTGGGCGGTCTGCGGTTCCTGGTCTTCGCTCTGGGGTGCGCGCACCTGGGCACGGGCCATGATGTTCAAGTCCTTGGGTTCGCGGGGGGTGTTGAGGCCACCGCTTAGCAGCGTTGTGATTCGGGGTCAAAAGCTAGGGCGCCCCGCCTTAAGCGGACATTAACCCTGATCCTGCCCCGTCTCCCGCTCAGGAGATGGCGTCAGCGGCACGTCCCGACGCCGCTCCGAAGCCCGCAATCTGGGCCTCGGAACCGGCATGCGACGACAGCTGCTCGCGCACCGCATTGAGCGCGTTGAAGTTTTCCTCCGTCGGATCGTGGGCAAAGGCAGCTTCCGCCGCCTTGAGCTCGCGCTCCAGCGTGATGGTTTTCCGATGCAGGGCGATCATCTGACGAAGGCCTGTGCGGGCATCATCCTGTGCCGCCCCGCTCCCAAGGAACCATTCGTTCAGCCGTTTCGCCTGGGTTTCAAGCCGGTCCAGAAGAGGACCCAAACCCGCAGAAGACAAATGGCGCTTGAGGCCTGCCCCGTCAAGGCTTTCCCCCAGCGCGGCGCTATCTATGATC
>JBGSNJ010000152.1:0-8571 GCA_041739715.1 Aestuariivirga sp. | reverse complement strand
GCTGGCGGAGACGCAGGCGCCACAGCCGCGCCAGCGCTCTTGGTGATGTAAAGGTTCGAAACAGCAACATCGATCGGCGAACCATCCAGCGACGTCAAGTCGACCCGAACGCAACCATAGGACTGTTGGAACGTCAGAGTCACTTCGAGCGGCTGGGGCGTTCCCGAGAGCTCAATGGCGTTTCCTACTGCGTCTTCGCCCTTCTCTTGATCGCACTGCCGCGTCAGCATGGCCTTGAGATTTTTACCGGGCGTGCCGGATGCAGTCATGTGAACGGTTAGCGTTTCTCCCGCCGCGACAGGAAGCGGCGGCTGGCCGTTCAATCCGTCGAACACCGCAAGCACAACGCCGCCCTGTTTCAGGTTCATCTTTGCGGGTGGACCCTCGGTCGACATCGTAGCGGTGCCTTGCGGCGACCAGCGGAACTTGTCGAATGCGCCAGCGGGAACCGCCGCCGGCACAAAGGCCCCGTCAGACGAAGCTGTTGCAGGTGATGACGCTGTTCCATCGGCTGCCGGCACAGCCTCTTCGCACGCCACGAGCAACGCTGCGCAAGCAGCGGCGAGCATCGGCGCTAACACACGCCCACCAACCTTACGCATATGCAATGTCCTCGAAAGTCCCACCGGTGGCTCGATTAGCGATCTCCACTTACTCGTGTCAAGCACACTAGTCAGATCGTCAGCTTGGCAAGCTGTCTGTGCAGTGAATGCGAGCGCATTAGATCGCGAGGGCTACGACGAGGCTGCGGTCGTCAACTACGCTGGGTTGTGATCGCCATTTCCAGGGTGGACGGCGAGGCGACAGATGGGGCAAGTATCTGGTTGGCGGGTCCGAGACCGAGCAAGTGCGGCGGCACAAGCCCCGAGCAAGGAATGTTAATGTCGATAACAAAGGCCATTCGAGATGAGCCCGCGCTTACCGGCGAAGGAAGCATCAAGCAGGCTGAGGTGTATAGCAGTCTGAACTACGGCCCCGGGCTGGCAGGGCGGCTCCTCAAGCTTAGTCACACAGTATGTGAGAGGGACTTCGGTCCCGATACCTATTTTCCGGAAGTGCTCGAAGTGGGGGCGGGAAGCGGGCACCACATCCATTCGATCCGGCACCGCTTCGACCGATACGTTATGTCGGACCTCAATCCCGACTATCTCCGTTATCTCGCCACCTCCCTGTCCACCGCGCTTTCGGGAAGGGCAGAAGTGGACACTCAAGACGCCACACGCCTCACCTACCCTGACAACTCGTTTGACCGTGTCATTGCCACGCACGTGCTGGAGCATCTGCCGGAGCCGCATAGTGTTATCCGGGAATGGGCCCGGGTCTTGAAGCCAGGCGGTGTTCTGTCTCTAGTGCTTCCATGCGATCCCGGCTTGGCATGGCGCGTTGGCCGAAGCCTTGGACCGCGCAGTGCGGCGAAAAAGCAGGGCATCCCGTACGACTACGTGATGGCGCGCGAGCACATCAATCCTATCGGGAACCTCATGACGTTTGTGCGTCACACATTTCCGCGCAGAAAAGAGATTTGGAGCCCGCTTCCAATCGGACTATTCGACCTGAATCTATTTTTCATATGCCACGCACGCGTGTAACGCTTAAGCTGGGCGAAGGAGCCTCGCCTTGGAAATTTACTTGGGTGCCTTGGCATGCACGCTGGGCCTTAGCGCAGGTCAAATTCTCTTCAAGCTTTCCGCTACCCGGCTGACCGCCAGCCAGACGGTTTTCGACCCGGCTTTTGTCACCACGCTCTTTTTTGCACTTGCGCTGTACGGCACCGTCTCCGTGGCTTGGGTGCTGCTCCTCCGGGGCGCGGAGCTGAGCAAGTTATATCCGGTGATGGCGCTCTCCTTCGCATTCGTGCCAATAGCGAGCGCGCTGTTCTTCGGCGAGAACCTCAACCTGCAGTACGGCATCGGGGTCGTGTTGATCATCCTGGGGGTTGCGCTGGCGTCGAGCGCGGGCGCACAGGCAAAGTGAGCCACGGGCCGGGGTGAATTGCCTTGACAAGCGCCCCCGCCTTCGGAAGTTCCACGCTTTCTCAGGCTGTCAGGGTGCATGGTGTTTACGAGCGCAGAAGTCGCCCGCAGGTCTTTGGTGATCGCCGTAGTCATCCCATGCTACCGCGTGAAGCAACACATCCTAGGCGTGATCAGCGAGATGCCACAATTTGTCGACCACATCATTGTGGTTGATGACAAATGCCCAGAGCAATCTGGATCCCTGGTGATGGCAGAGTGTCGCGACCCACGCGTCGTGGTCATCCAGCATGAGGTGAACCAGGGTGTCGGCGGCGCGGTCGTCACTGGATACCGCAAAGCAATGGAGTTGAACGCAGATATCGCCGTCAAGGTAGACGGCGACGGGCAAATGGACCCCGCACTCATGTCGGCCTTCATACAACCGATAGCCATGGGGCTGGCGGACTACACCAAGGGCAACCGGTTCTTTTCACTTGATACTGTTTCAGGGATGCCGGCCATACGCCTGTTCGGCAACGCGGTGCTGTCGTTTATATCGAAATTGTCTACCGGCTATTGGCGCACTTTCGATCCGACAAATGGCTATACCGCAATCCACTGTTCTTTACTCGAAATCATTCCTCTCAAAAAGCTTGTAGGTCGATACTTCTTTGAGTCTGAGATGCTATTCCGTCTCGGTACGGTCGGGGCGGCAGTAACAGACATACCCATGCACTCTCGTTACGCAAATGAATCCAGCAGCCTTAAACTCTCCCAGATACTTGGAGAGTTCGCTTGGAAACACGTGCGCAACACATTTAAGCGGATCACGTACAACTATGCCCTGCGTGACTTTTCCGTCGCAACTCTGGAACTCACTTTCGGCCTTGGGCTGTTTCTGTTCGGCCTCATTTTCGGCATCGGTCAGGTAATTCAGTCGAACGCCACCGGTGATCCGACTGCGGCCGGTACAGTGGCCGTCGCCATGATAAGCGTGATCCTGGGCATCCAGTTCGTTCTCGCATTCTTGGCATTCGACATTTCCCGAACGCCCTCGACTGCCATTCACCTGACCCTGTCGGCTGCGCTAAAGCAGTAGCGCAGGTTGCATCGTGTAGTTAGAGTTTGCCCCAGCGGCGGGCAGCGTAGCGGGGGTAGCCGGTGTTCCTGGAGATTGTTGCAGCTATCGCCGGCCTGACGGCCATGACGGTCGTTGGCCTGCCCTATTCAATATGGCTGACCGGCAGAAGTTTCGGCGCAGCGGCGCATGACCGTTCCGTCTCGGTCCCGGCGGCGCCGAGCCTTGGCGTCACGATCGGCCTCGCCCCGGCATTTGGCATTGGCTTGTGGTCATTGATCGCCCCGCCACTCTACCTGCTGCTTGGAGCTTCCCAGAACTGGGCGCTCTTCGCTTCGCTCGGCATGCTCGTGGCGGGAGGCCTCGGCATCTTCCTGGTGTTCCGCCAGATTGATTTCGCGCGTCGGGGCAAGCGCGACGGGCTGCTGTCGGTCGGTGCGATGGCGATCTGCCTCGCGCTACTGATCGTTCCGATGGTCACGACCGGCATCAATTCGGTCATCATCCGCTCCAACCCGTCTGACATGATCACCTACACGACGCTCGGCGAGAGCACGCGCACAGCGTCATTCGACGTGATCGTAGCCGGCGCTGCGCACGACTCCCGCCCCGAAACAGCGACGCTGGTTGAGAAGAACTTGTCGGGAGCCTACTCCGCGCGCTTCTTCAAACAAGGTAACCTTCGCCTTTCGACGGTTATCATTCTGGGTTGGTACGCTCAGGTTACCGGCGGAGAAACTCATCGCCTGCTCTGGTCGCTGGGAATCGTGTTCAGCATTGGAATGGCAGGAGCTGCCTTCGCCCTGGCGCGCGTAGCCTCCGTCGGCCCTCTGCTCAGTGCCACGGCGTCGCTCGCAGTGGGCGTGGGCTTCTGGACCGCAATGATCCGAGACGCAGATGCCCTCAGTAATTTGCAGTCCAACGCGATACTGCTTGCCCTACTCGCTCTGCGTGTAGTCGACATGCGCAGCCCCACAAGATCGTGGTCCATCAGCATCGCCAGTGGCATTTTGCTTGCCGCATTCGTGTCTGCCTACACCGAGCTGGCGCCGCTGGCGGCTGGAGTTCTGATAGTCGAAGCCTTGATCAGGCTCCTGAATTCCGAGCGGCGATGGGACGGCCTCATTGGCGTCGGGGTCGCACTTGCCGTGTGCACGGTTCTGATCTTCGCGAGCGGCCAGGGTCCATATCTGATAAATCTGACTACGCGCCAACTGGGGTTTGCGGCCACGGCAACGGGCCCGATCGGCGGATACCTGTTCGAACATGAAGCTATTGCCAATCCTGTGGAAGGTATCGCAGGCCTGCCCTGGTTGAACGCGTTCCTCGGCCAGCTCGGGCTGACGCGAGGCATGGGCAGCCTTGTCACCTTGGCGCTCGGCGGACTGATGCTTCTGCTGGGCGCAGTCTGCGGCGTGGCTGCGCTGGTGGACAGGAACTGGCGGCATGCCGCTCCTATCGCCGCAGCCGTTGCAGGCGGCGTCCTGATCGCGTGCTACGGGATGTTCGTGCAGCACGACATGTACTGGTTCCAGAAGGGCATGTCCTCGGCCGGACCAATCGCGATGATCCTTGTGGCCATCGGAGGGACCGTTCTTCTGTCCTACCGCCGCGTTTGGCGGCCAGCTGCAATGTCGGTCGCCGGACTGTCGGCGGCGCTCCTGGTTTTGCAGATCAGCTACGCCGGCACGGGGCTCTCGGATTCACTCTCAGGCAAGACGCCTGCGTACCAGTCGCGATGGATTGGCGGTCGATCCTTCGACGTCACAAGAATAGAAGCAGCGCTCCGCGAACGTTGCCCGTGCGACCTTCTCGTCAACATCCCGCCGGCATCGGATTGGTGGTGGGCGATGCTGAGCTCGATGTCGCTGCAGGAGTTCAAGCCCTACCAGCAGATGGGACAGTTCTATGACAACAATCCGGTGATGTTCCAGCATACGGCGCTCGAGCGTGCGCGCCGTCCGCAGTTCGCTGTTATGGCGATTGAGGATGATTATGTTGGCGAGCAGCAGCTGGGCAAGCTGATCCTCGAAGACGGCAGCCTTCGCCTGTATGAGATCACCGCAGGCGCCGACGCCCAGTTCGCCTATCGCACCGTCGACCCCCTTACCCTGGTTGTGCCGGCCTCCCCCTTCGCGATCGCTAGCGTGGCTCCGACTGGCCCCGTATCCCCATGGGCCGACATTGAACATGAACCCGAGGACGTTGTCGCCGAGGGGGCGACGACGACTCCAATGCCTGCTGACCGCGCTTCACTTTTGCCTGCTCGGCGCGTCACCCACGTTTTCCGGGAAACTGCCGTGACGCCCGGCGACACTGTGAAAGTCACGTTCTCGGTCTGGTCCGAAAAGCCGGTAACGCTTCGCAACGCCCTGTTCCGTCACTGCAATCAGGATCGCCCGGCGCCCGACATCGACATCGAGGACATCGTTACAACGACCTCGCCGCAAACCGTCATCATGCAGACGACTTTCACCGTTGCGCACGACTGCATTCGAATCGACGTCCAGAACATGAGCGACGGCAATGCGGACATCTTTCTGACAGAACCGATTGCCGAAAAAATCCAGATCGCTCCGGCAGTGGCGCCGCCAGGCTAGCCTGACGCGCGCGCCGCTCGCGACGACGGATCACGCGATCAGGCGCGCCCGCCCAGTTCGCGAAGCGCTAGGCGCTGCTGCAGTGTTCTGACCTGCGAACGGCGCTCCTCCAGCACAGCGGTCAACTCGCCGACCTGCCGTTCCAGGTCCTCCTGGACAGCGGACAGATCTTTGTACCCCTCCGGCCTGAGCCGCCTTGCGCCATCGGGCGGCATGGCGATGAGTCGGCAGCGACTAGTTTATCGATGGGTCTTTAAGCTGGTTGCTATCGGAGGCGACGGGTGGAGATCATCACGGGTGAGCCGCGACGGCGCTGGTCGCGAGAGCAGAAGCTGACAGCAGTTGCAGCGACGTTTGAGCCAGACGCGACCGTGGCAGGCGTGGCGCGTCAGATCGGGGCCAACACCGGCATGGTGTTTTCCTGGCGCAAGCAGTTCCGGGCCGAGCTGGGTTTTCCCGAGCTGGCGCGGGAGGTTGGCTTTGCACCGGTGATGCTGACCGGGCCGTCCCCCTCGCACACAGAAGAGCAACCAGCATCTACGTCGGGCATGATCGAGATCGCCTTCGCCGACGGCGTTCGGCTGAAGCTAACCGGCGCAGTGGAGCCCGGCCTTGCATCAGCGGTGACCAAGGCGCTGACCCGGCGATGATCCCGGTCCCTGCGGGCGTCAGCGTGTTCCTGGCTACGGGCCACACCGATATGAGGCGAGGCTTCGATGGCTTGGCGCTCGCCGTGCAGGAGCATCTCAAGATGGATCCCCATGCCGGCCAGATCTTTGTGTTTCGCGGCAAGCGCGGCTCGCTGATCAAGGCGCTGTGGCACGACGGTCAGGGCTTCTGCCTGTTCTCGAAGCGGCTGGAGAAGGGGCGGTTCATCTGGCCATCGCCGGTGGAAGGCGTTGTTTCTCTCTCGCCTGCCCAGCTCGGCTATCTTCTGGAAGGGATCGACTGGCGCATGCCGCAACGGACCTGGCGTCCGGAGGCAGCCGGCTGAGCGACGCCCCGCCATAAATTTTTGTGAGGATGCATTTAGGGGCGCCTCAAGGCTTCGATTCTGTGATTCCATTGGGTCATGGAACGAGAGGGCGCACCCCTTCCGGTTGATGTCGCTGCACTGCAGGCGCGACTGGCTGTCGCCGAAGCCGAGCGCGATGCGGCGGTTGCCGATGCCGCCGCTGCGCGCGCCAAGGCGTCTGACGATTCAGCGATGATCGCGCATCTCAAGCTCGAGATCGCCAAGCTCAAGCGCCAGAGCTACGGCCAGACCTCCGAGCGGTCGCGCCGCCTCATCGACCAGCTCGAGCTGCAACTGGAAGACTTGGAAGCCAGCGCCTCGGAAGACGAGCTCAAGGCCGAGATGGCCGCCGCCAGGTCCACACATGTGTCGGGGTTCACCCGCAAGCGACCAGCACGCAAGCCGTTTCCAGAACATCTGCCGCGGACACGCATCCTCCACCCCGCGCCCGCCGCCTGCCCGTGCTGCGGGGGAGTACGATTATCGAAGCTGGGCGAAGATATCACCGAGACGCTGGAGGTGATCCCCCGCGCGTGGAAGGTGATCCAACATGTGCGGGAGAAGGTCTCCTGCCGCGACTGCGAGACTATTCGACAGGCTCCCGCACCGTTTCATGTGGTTCCGCGGGGATGGGCGGGTCCCAACCTCCTGGCGATGGTGCTGTTCGAGAAGTTCGGCCAGCACCAGCCGCTCAACCGCCAGGCCGAACGCTACGCCCGCGAAGGCGTCGATCTCTCACTCTCGACCCTCGCCGACCAAGTCGGCCATTGCGCTGTAGCTCTGGCGCCGCTGATCGAACGGCTGACGGCCCACGTCATGGCCGCCGGACGATTGCATGGCGACGACACCACCGTGCCGGTCCTCGCCAAGGGCAAGACCGCCACGGCTCGATGTTGGGTTTATGTGCGCGATGATCGCCCGTTCGGCGGCGAAGCGCCGCCGGCGGCTCTGTTTCACTACTCCCGCACGCGCAGCGGCGAGCATCCCCGAGAGCATCTCCAAGAGTGGAGCGGGGTTCTGCAGGCCGATGCGTTCAGCGGCTATAACCCGCTCTATGCCGTCGGCCGCCGGCCTGCGCCGATCATCGAAGCAGCGTGTTGGGCGCATGGCAGGCGCAAGTTCTTTGAGCTGGCCGATATCGCCGCCGCCGCGCGCAGCAAAGCCGAGGGCAAGACTCCGGCCGCGATCTCGCCGTTGGCGCTCGAGGCCGTGAAGCGCATCGACGCGCTGTTCGATATCGAGCGCGCCATCAACTGCAAGACCCCCGCCGAGCGCCTCGCGATGCGCCAAGAGCAAAGCGCGCCTCTGATGGCGGCGTTGGAGACCTGGATGCGGGAAGAGCGCGCCAAGCTCTCGCGCCACAACGCGGTCGCCAAGGCGATGGACTACATGCTGAAGCGCTGGGCGGCGTTTGCAGTATTTCTTACCGATGGCCGGATCTGCCTCACCAACAACGCAGCAGAGCGGGCGTTGCGCGGCATTGCTCTAGGCAGAAAGAGCTGGATGTTCGCCGGCTCGGATCGCGGCGGTGAGCGCGCCGCCGCCATGTACTCGCTCATCGTCTCCGCCAAGCTCAACGACATCGACCCGCAGGCCTGGCTCGCCGATGTGCTGGCCCGCATCGCCGAGCATCCGGCGTCCAAGCTCGACGACCTTCTCCCCTGGAGCTGGAAGCGGCAGGCCGCCATCAGCAGAGCTGCCTAACCGCGGTCCTAGCCGGATGGGTACAGATCTTTCAGGGCGGCATCGCAAGCTCTTTGGCGCCCAGCGACTCTTTCATCGTGGTCTGAGCCCCGCGTGGTCCCTCGTTTGAATGGAGAGTCCGTCACCTGGAGACGGACATGCGGAAGAGCCGATTTACCGAAGAACAGATCATCGCGATCCTGGCCGAGCAGGAGCGTGGCGTGCCGACAGTGGACGTGT
>JBGSNJ010000141.1:0-2612 GCA_041739715.1 Aestuariivirga sp. | reverse complement strand
CTTCGCCCGGCTGCGCGCCGCGCGCGACAGGCTGCTGGCCGAAGGGGCCGTGCCGGTGGCGCCATGCCCGCATGATCAGGGCTGTCCCATGTCGGGCGACGACTGGTGCCACTTTGCCGTTCGCCTGCCGCGCAGCCGCGCCCACATGCATGCCAAGGCCGCGAAATTGCCCTTCGAGGACGAGAAATTCGCCTATCTGGCGCTGGCCCGGACAGGAGAGCCCACAGGTGGGGCCCGCGTCCTGGCGCCCCCGCAGGAGTCGAAGGCAGGGATGACGCTCAGGCTCTGTGCGGCGGGAGGCCTATCCCTTGAGGCCGTGCCGCGCCGCGACAAGGAAAGATACCGGAGCCTGCGCAGGGCCGGCTGGGGCGATCTCACCTGAGAACCCTGGATTGCGCCGCGGGACGTGACGCAACTGGGCTGAAAGCCTTGCGCTCCGACCCGCCTGCCGTCATCAATCGCCCCGGCACAACCCGCATCGAAAGGATCGCTCCATGACCCGCACCCGCATTTCCTCCGGCTCCAAGTTCGAGGCCGAGATCGGCTATTCCCGCGCCATCGTGGACGGCGACTGGATCTGGGTGGCGGGCACGACCGGCTTCAACTACGAGACCATGACCATTTCCGAGGACGTGGCCGAACAGGCCGAGCAGACGCTCAAGAACATAAAGGCAGCGCTGGACCAGGCCGGGTTCTCCTTCGCGGACGTGGTGCGCGCCAACTATATCCTGCCGAAGGGAGAGGATTTTCCGGCCTGCTGGCCGGTGCTTCGCAAGTATTTCGGCGAGATCCGCCCGGCCTCGACCATGATCATCGCCGGCCTCGCCGACCCGCGCATGAAGATCGAAATCGAGGTCACGGGAAAGAAGCGCAAGGCCTGAAACGGGTCTGGCGCAATGCCACCTGCGTCGCTTGACAGGGGGTGGGGCCTCCTCTATCACGCGCCTCACTGAATTGCGGGTGTAGCTCAGTTGGTTAGAGCGTCGGCCTGTCACGCCGAAGGTCGCGGGTTCGAGCCCCGTCACTCGCGCCATTCAGTCTGATGACGATCAAGGGCCGCTCACCGGGCGGCCCTTTCGTTTTGCCTCTGCCGCAAAATGTGACAGCCGCGCGACAGCATTGCTGCAATGATGCCGTCGCCAGCGATTCGCCGATGCGGACACGCTTTTCCCGCAGTCTGCTGCGGCGTCCGAAACGCTTGCGGTCAATGGTGCGGTGCGCTACCAACGCGGCGAATTCTGGTCTGCCCCATGGCAGATCAAGGGCGAGGGATAATGCCGGACCTTTTGCGAGACTACCTGCCGATCGCCATCTTCATGGCCGTTGCAATGGGGCTGTCGCTGGCGCTGATGATCGCGCCGATTCTCATCGCCATCCGCAATCCCGACCCGGAAAAGCTCTCGGCCTATGAATGCGGCTTCAACGCCTTCGACGACGCACGCATGAAGTTCGACGTGCGCTTCTATCTCGTCTCCATCCTCTTCATCATCTTCGACCTCGAAGTGGCCTTCCTGTTTCCCTGGGCCGTGTCGCTGGGCGACATTGGCGTCTATGGCTTCTGGTCGATGATGATCTTCCTCGGCATCCTCACGATCGGCTTCATCTACGAATGGCGGAAAGGGGCTCTCGAATGGGACTGATCGAACGCGCCACGCCGGAACAGCGCGAGTTCTTCACCGAGATCAACGCCGAGCTCGCCGACAAGGGCTTCCTCGTCGCCGCCTCGGATGACCTCATCAACTGGGCCCGCACCGGCTCGCTCATGTGGATGACCTTCGGGCTTGCCTGCTGCGCGGTCGAGATGATGCAGGCCTCCATGCCGCGCTACGACCTCGAGCGCTTCGGCTTCGCGCCGCGCGCCTCGCCGCGCCAGTCGGACGTGATGATCGTGGCGGGCACGCTGACCAACAAGATGGCGCCGGCGCTGCGCAAGGTCTATGACCAGATGCCCGAGCCGCGTTACGTCATCTCCATGGGCTCCTGCGCCAATGGCGGAGGCTATTATCACTACTCCTATTCGGTGGTGCGCGGCTGCGACCGCATCGTGCCGGTGGACATCTATGTTCCCGGCTGCCCGCCCACCGCCGAAGCACTGGTCTACGGTATCCTGCAGTTGCAGAAGAAGATCAGACGCACCGGAACCATCGAGCGCTGAGACGAATGGCTGAAGCCTTGCAAGACCTGGGCGATCACATCGCCGCGAAACTGGGTGCCGCGATCACCGGCGCGAACTATGCCTACGGCGAGCTGACGCTGGAGGCCAAGGCCGCCGAGATCGTCCGCGTGCTGACCTTCCTGCGCGACGATCCCGATTGCGGCTTCGTCTGCTTCATCGACATCTGTGGCGCCGACTATCCCGACCGCGAGCAGCGCTTCGACGTGGTCTATCACCTGCTGTCGCCCTACAAGAACCGCCGCATCCGCGTGAAGATCCGGACCGACGAGGAAACGCCCGTGCCGACGGCCATTCCTGTCTTCCCGGCCGCCAACTGGTATGAGCGGGAGACCTTCGATCTCTACGGCGTGCTCTTTGCCGATCACCCGGATCTCCGCCGCATCCTCACCGACTACGGTTTCGCCGGCCACCCGCTGCGCAAGGACTTCCCGCTGAC
>JBGSNJ010000059.1:0-16687 GCA_041739715.1 Aestuariivirga sp. | reverse complement strand
GGACCGCCCGCCAGCGCGTTGCGGGTGCGGTCGCGCAGGCGTTGCGAGTATTCCAGCATACGGATGTCCTCGGCGGGGGAAACGGAGATGTGGCTGTCGGAGCCGATGGCGATGGCGCCGCCGGCCTTCATGTAGTCCACCGCCGGGAAGATGCCGTCGCCCAGATTGGCCTCGGTGGTGGGGCAGAGCCCGGCAATGGCACCCGAACGCGCCAGCCGCGCGGTCTCTTCCACCGTCATGTGAGTGGCATGAATGGCAGTCCAGCGCGGCGAGACGTCGAAGCTGTCGAGCATCAGGTCGACCGGCCGCTTGCCGCACCAGGCGAGGCAATCGTCGACTTCCTTGGTCTGCTCGGCCACATGGATATGGACCGGGGCCACCGTGTCGACCCCTGCAAGGACCTCGTTCAGGAGTTCGGCCGTGACAGCCCGCAGCGAGTGCGGCGAGAGGCCGAGGCGGCGCAGCGGATGGCCGGTGACGGCGCCGCGCAGGGTTTCCTGGATCTTCAGGTAGCGATTGGAATCATTGACGAAGCGGCGCTGCCCGGCGATCGCAGGCTGCCCGCCGAAGCCACCGTGATTGTAGAGTGTCGGCAGAAGGGTGATGGCGATCCCCGCCGTCTCTGCCGCGGCTAGGCAGCGCAGCGAGAGTTCGGCCAGATTGGCATAGGGCGCCCCGTCCGGCTGGTGATGCAGGTACTGGAACTCGCCCACCACCGAGAAGCCGGACTTCAACATCTCGACATAGAGCTGGGCGGCAACGGCCTCGAGGTCTTCCGGACCCAGCTTGAGGGCGAAGCCGTACATGGCTTCCCGCCAGGTCCAGAAACTGTCAGCACCCGGACCGGCCTTCTCGGCCAGGCCCAGCATGAAGCGCTGATGGGCGTGGGAATGCACATTGGGGACCGCGGGCACCGCGATGCCGCTGACTTGCTGGCCCTCATTGCCGCCGGGCGTCACGGCGGCGATCATGCCCCCGGCATCGACGGCAACCTCGACATCCTCCTGCCAGCCATTGGCGGTTAGCGCGGAGGGAAACCGGAACTTGGCGCTTTTCATGAGGGCGAGCATAATGTATAGACAACCTTATACAAGTGGATTTTTGCATGCTCCTCACCAATCTCCAGGCGGCGACCATGACTGGCGGCTACGGGATCGTCGCCAAGGCGGCGGTGCTGATCGAGAACGGCCGTATCGCATGGGTCGGCCCGGCGGCAGAGGCGCCTTCGGGATCTGCCATCGACTGCGGCGGCCGCCTTCTGACGCCCGGCCTCATCGACTGCCACACCCATCTTGTCTATGGCGGCAACCGCGCCAATGAGTTCGAACTCCGGCTGACCGGCGTGCCCTATGCCGAGATCGCCAAGGCGGGTGGCGGCATTGCAGCCACTGTCCGCGCTACCCGCACCGAATCCGGGTCGCAATTGCAAGCGTCCGCATTAAAGCGACTCGATACCTTGCTGGCGGAGGGCATTACGACCGTCGAGATAAAGTCGGGCTACGGTCTTGATATCGACACCGAACTGAAAATGCTGCGGGTGGCGCGGCAACTTGGCCAGGACCGGCCGGTCGATGTCCGCACGACCTTCCTCGGCGCCCACACCTTCCCGCCGGACTACAGAGACCGGCGCGCCGACTACGTCCGTCTCGTCTGCGAGCAAGCCTTGCCTGCGGCGGCCAAGGCCGGCCTTGCCGATGCTGTCGACGCCTTCTGCGAAAGCATCGCCTTCTCGGTTGCCGAGACCGAGGAGGTTTTCCGCGCCGCCAAGGCGCATGGTCTCCCCGTCAAGCTTCATGCCGAGCAGCTCTCCAACCTCGGCGGCGCAAAACTCGCCGCCCGTTATGGCGCGCTCTCGGTCGACCACATCGAATACCTCGACGACGAGGGCGTGGATGCCATCGCAGCCGCGGGCACGGTCGCCGTGCTGCTGCCGGGTGCATTCTATTACCTTCGGGAAAAGCAGCAGCCGCCCATTGCCGCATTGCGTTCGAAGAACGTTCCGATATCGATTGCAACCGACCTCAACCCCGGCTCTTCCCCCGTCCACTCCCTGCTCGCCACCATGAACATGGCCTGTGTCCTCTTTGGACTGACGCCAGAGGAAGCGCTGCTGGGCGTCACCGCCAACGCCGCCCGCGCCCTTGGCCTCGCCGACCGCGGCCGCATCGCCCCTGGTCTCAAGGCCGATCTCGCGCTCTGGGACGCCGAACGCCCCGGCGAGCTTGCCTACCCGCTGGGCTTCAATCCGCTCGCCGCCGTCATCCGCAACGGCGCGCTCGTCCGGGGATCGCTCGCATGAGCGACGTTTCTCCACTTTACGTCAAGGTCAAATCTCACATCCTGGCCCAGATCCGATCCGGCGCCTGGGCGCCCGGCGCGCGGGTGCCCTCCGAGAACGAGCTGGTCGAGAATTTCGGCATCAGCCGCATGACTGCCAACCGGGCACTCCGCGAACTCTTCGCCGAGGGCTATGTCGAGCGCGTGCCGGGCGTCGGCACTTTCGTCAAGGAGCCGCCCGCCCGCTCCAGCCTGCTGGAGCTCCGCAACATCGCCGAGGAGATTGCCCAGCGCGGCCATCGCTACTCCGCCCGCGTCACCTCGCGAAAGGAGGTTGCAGCCAATCCGGCACTGGCCGAGGAGTTCGAGACCCGCAACCTGCACCGCCTCTACCACATCACGCTGGTGCACGAGGAGAACGGCGTGCCCGTTCAGCTTGAGGACCGTCACGTGAACGCCGAGCTGGTGCCCGACTTCCTCGCCCAGGACTTCAGCCAGACCACGCCCACCGCCGTTCTCCTCGCCGCCCTGCCGGTAGACGAGCTGGAGCATACGGTGGAGGCGGTCCTGCCGAATCTCGAGCAGCAGCGCCTCCTCGGCATCGATGCGCTGGAACCCTGCCTGGCGCTGCACCGCCGCTCCTGGTCGCGCGGGCAGGTCGTCACCATCGCCACCCTCACCTATCCTGCCAGCCGCTATGCCCTCTACAGCCGCTACAAGACCAGCGCCAAGGGCACGCTCACCCAATAGGAGTCCGCCATGAACACCCGCCGCGACAATACCCGGGTCATCCGGGCCGCCACCGGCACCACGCTCACGGCCAAGTCCTGGCTCACCGAGGCGCCGCTCCGCATGCTGATGAACAATCTCGATCCGGGCGTGGCCGAGCGCCCTGAGGACCTCGTCGTCTATGGCGGCATCGGCCGGGCAGCGCGCAACTGGGAGGCCTTCGACCGCATCGTGGCCTCGCTCCGCTCGCTCGAAGAGGACGAGACGCTGCTAGTACAGTCGGGCAAGCCGGTCGGCATCTTCCGCACCCACAAGGACGCGCCGCGCGTGCTGATCGCCAACTCCAACCTCGTGCCGCACTGGGGCACCTGGGACATATTCAACGAACTCGACCGCAAGGGCCTCATGATGTACGGCCAGATGACGGCCGGATCCTGGATCTACATCGGCACGCAAGGCATCGTGCAGGGCACCTATGAGACCTTCGCCGAGGTGGGCCGCAAGCATTACGACGGCAAGCTCAGGGGCAAGTGGTTCCTTACCGCGGGCCTCGGCGGCATGGGCGGCGCCCAGCCGTTGGCCGCCACCATGGCCGGCGCCTCGATGATCGCCATCGAATGCCAGCTCAGCCGCATTGATTTCCGCATCCGCACCCGCTACCTCGACACCCAGGCCAAAACCATCGACGAGGCCCTCGAGATCGTCGACCGCTCCCACAAGGCGGGCAAGCCGATCAGCGTGGGCCTTCTCGGCAATGCCGCAGAACTCCTGCCCGAGATCGTGAAGCGCGGCATCCGGCCCGATGCGCTCACCGACCAGACCTCGGCCCATGACCCGGTGAATGGCTATCTCCCGGACGGCTGGACCCTGGCCGAATGGGAAGAGAAGCGCGTCTCCGATCCACAGGCCGTCAAGGCCGCCGCCATGGCCTCGATGAAGGTCCATGTGCAGGCCATGCTCGATCTCTATCACCGGGGTGTGCCCACCCTCGACTACGGCAACAACATCCGCCAGATGGCGCTCGAGATGGGACTGAAGAACGCCTTCGAATTCCCCGGCTTCGTGCCAGCCTATATCCGGCCGCTCTTCTGCCGCGGCATTGGCCCCTTCCGCTGGGCCGCCCTCTCCGGAAACCCCGAGGACATCTACAAGACCGACCAGCGCGTGAAGGAGCTGATCCCCGACGACCCGCACCTGCACAACTGGCTCGACATGGCGCGCGAGCGCATCGCCTTCCAGGGCCTGCCGGCCCGCATCTGCTGGGTAGGCCTCGGCCAGCGCCATCGCCTCGGCCTTGCCTTCAACGAGATGGTGCGCAAGGGCGAGGTGGAGGCCCCCATCGTCATCGGGCGCGATCACCTCGACTCCGGCTCGGTCGCCTCGCCCAACCGCGAGACCGAGTCCATGCTCGACGGCTCGGACGCGGTTTCCGACTGGCCGCTGCTCAATGCGCTGCTCAACACGGCGAGCGGCGCCACCTGGGTCTCGCTGCATCACGGCGGCGGCGTCGGCATCGGCTATTCCCAGCATGCCGGCATGGTGGTGGTGGCAGACGGCACCGACGATGCCGCCCGCCGCCTCGAACGCGTGCTGTGGAATGATCCCGGCACCGGCGTGATGCGCCATGCCGATGCCGGCTACGAGATTGCGGTCGACTGCGCGAAGGAACAGGGCCTGAAGCTGCCGGGCATTACCATGTGAAACCTCACCCTCTCCCACGCATCGCATGGGAGCAAGAAGAGTCGTTGAATTTCACAACACGACCTGCCGCATGCCGCCAAGGCACATCAGAACGAAGAGATATCAAGGCGTGACGCGCATCACCCGCCCCATCGGGGCACGTTCATCCGTCAGCAGGTACAGATAGCCATCGGGCCCCTGCCGCACGTCGCGGATCCGGGCCCTTCCGTCGTACAGGCGCTCTTCCTTTACCACCTTGCCGCCCTCAAGCACGACGCGCAGGAGATGTTTCTGCACCAGCGAGCCGACGAAGAGGTTGCCCTTCCACTCCGGGTACCTGTCGCCGGTGTAGAACACCATGCCGGACGGCGCGATCGATGGGTCCCAATAGTGGACGGGCTGCTCGATCCCATCCTTCTCGGTTAGCCCGGCGCCGATCGTCTTGCCCGAATACTCGCGCCCGTAAGTAACATCGGGCCAGCCATAATTCTTGCCCGCCTCAGGCTGGTTCAACTCGTCGCCACCCTTGGCCCCATGCTCGGTGGTCCAGAGCCTGCCCGTCTCGGGATGGATCGCTGCGCCTTGCAGGTTACGGTGGCCGATGGACCAGATCTCGGGCAGCCATCCCTCACGCCTGGGGTTGTCGGGCGGAATGCCGCCATCCTCGGTGATGCGGATGATCTTGCCGATGTGATTGTCCGGTTCCTGGACCATTCCGCGCAGGCTGTTGCGGTCGCCCGTGGTGACGAAGAGGGCGCCCGTGCGGTCAAAAGCGAGGCGCGAACCGAAGTGATGGCCGCCCGTGGCCGCCGGCAGCTGGCGGAAGATGACCTTGACCTCCGTGATGCTTCGAAGATCCTCCGACAGCCTGCCGCGCATCACGCTGGTTGCATTCATCCCACCCTCACGCGGCTCCGTGAAGGAGAGGAAGACCAGGCGAGTCTGCGCGAAACCGGGATGGAGGGCAATGTCGAGCAGCCCGCCCTGGCCATCGGCATCGATGTCCGGCAGGCCTGCAACCGGCTCTGAAAGCTTTCGGTCGCCACCGATGGAGCGGAGGGCTCCTGCTTTCTCGGTGACGAGAACGGCTCCGTCCGGCAGGAAGGCGAAGGACCACGGCCGGTCAAGGCCGCCGGCCACGGCTTCGAGCATGGGCTCGGGGAACTCATCCGCCCGCAGGGAAGGGGGCAGCGCTACCGCGAACAGGCTTGCCAGAAAGGCACGGCGATCGATCATGAAACACCCGCTTGATGACAACAATGCTGCTCCTTACGCGGCGGGCGCACCGCTGGACTTTATGCAGCGAGGGGCCCGAGGCCCGCTCTCAGATTTGTGATTTCGTCGTCATTGATGCCGTGCGAGCTGCCCGGATAGATTCGCTCTGTAACCTGCGCGCCCATGCGTCCGAAAGCCACTGTGCTCTCTTTGACACGAGCCAGCGGAATATGGGGATCATGGTCCGAACAGCCCAGAAACACGCGGACACCGGAGAGCGACCCCGCATAGTCGCGCGGCGTTCCGGGCGGACCGATGGCGCCGCCGCTCAGAATGCCGATGAACCCATAGGGCCGGGGATTGCGCAGTACCGTCTCGGCGGCAAGACAGGCACCCTGCGAGAAGCCGATGACGGCCAGCCGCTCCGGTATCGTGCCGGCCGCGAGGATATCCGCGATGATCCCCGTGATGCGCCGGAGCGACTGTGACAGGAAGGGCTCGTTGGCTGCCGTCGGCGCCATGAAGCTCTGCGGGTACCACGTGTAGCCCTCCGCCTGCGGCGCCAGATAGGTGAGGTCCGGAAAGGCCAGCACCTCGCCCAGGGGAAGAATACTCTCCGCTGTCGCGCCCCGGCCATGGATCAGCAGCACGACACCCTTGCTGCGTCCTGGCGGTGCGCCGCCGCGCCGCAGATCATGGCGCGCGATGACCTGTTCCAGCATCACAGCGCCGGACGATGCGCCGCGTCGGTGAACCACGGGCCCTGCGCGGTTTCGTAGGCGAGTGCTGCGCGGAACACATCGGCATCGCAATAGGTGCGGCCAACGATCTGGATGCCGGTGGGAATGCCGTTCTTCGCCCGTCCCGACGGCATCGAGACAACCGGGCATCGGCTCATCGTGTTGAAGGGCGTGGTCATGACCCAGCCAAGCGACACATTGGACACGGGCCTGCCATTGATCCTGATCTTGTCCTTTGACTGATCGAAGTCGGCAGGCACGGCCGGCAATGCCGTCGTCGGACAGACGAGGACGTTGTATTTCTCGAGCGTGGGTCCCAGAGTTGCATACATCTTGTTGGCCACGTCGAGCGTTGCCACGAAGTCGGCCGCCTTCGACTTCTGGCCAATCTTCGCGAAGTGCCGCGCATAGCTTGTCATGTCCTTGCCGTGCTTCTTCAGTAGGCGCGACAGCGAGGCCCCGAAGAGATGGTTGAGATAGGTCATGCAGGCATCCATCACCTCGGAGGTCCAGCCGAGATCAACCTCTTCCACTTCCGCACCGAGCGAGCGAAACACATCAAGTGCCGCAAGCGTGTTCTTCTGCACCTCGCGATCCACGTTGAAGAAGCCGAGATCCATCGAGAAGGCGATCTTCCATCCCTTGATCGGCTTGTAGCTGGTGGGCAGCGTCAGCTTCGGCCGCAATGTCGAGATGTCGAGCGGGCTCGGTCCCGACATCACATTCTGCAGGATGATCGCATCCGCCACATTCCGGGCCAGCGGACCGGTGTGGCAGTAGAAGTCCAGATTGAAGGGCGGGTCATCGGGATTGCGGCCATAGGGCGGCTTGTAGCCCACGAGACCGCAGGTCGAGGCGGGGATGCGGATGGATCCGCCGATATCCGACCCTGTCGCGATGGAAGATGTGCCGCTGGCCAGCGAGGCCGCCGTGCCGCCGGATGATCCGCCGGGCGTGAACTTCGGGTTCCAGGGATTACGGGTCACGCCCCACAGCCTGGACCACGTATAGCCGGCACAGGAAAACTCCGGCGTGGCCGTGCGGGCATGGACGATGCCGCCCGCCTTGATGATACGCTCGTTCATCGGCGAGGTGTGTTCGCCGATGTAGTCCTTCATGATGAGCGATCCGCCGGAGGTCGGCTTGCCTTTGATGAAGCTCTCGTCCTTGATGCCGATGGGCAGGCCTTCCAGCGCGCCGGTCCGTGCGCCCTTCGCATATTTGGCTTCGGCCTTCCTGGCCAGGTCCATGGCTTCGTCGAAGTGCGTATAGGTCAGGCAGTTGATCTTTTTTTTCGTCGCTTCGGCCCGGCGGATGGTGGCGGCCATGAGTTCGACGGGCGACAGCTTCTTCGCCTTGAACAGGCGCAGCGCTTCGGCGGCGGGCAGGTAGCAGAGGTCGGCGTCGGTCATGCGAGGGCTCCGGCAATCTTGTGGATGGCAGAAAGGGTAACGATGTTGAACCGGGTATTGAGAAAATCCGGCCAGCTCGAGAGCTTGACCACCACCATGTTGTAGTCCCAGTTCACGTAGATGAGCTGGCCAAAGACGCCGCGCGCCATGATGGCGCGCGAGCGCGGGTCCTCGATCCACCACTGGTTCCTGTAGGCGCCTTCCGGCAGCGACGCAGTATAGGGATCGCCGAAGATGGCATGGTTGCCGTTGCGGGTCGCTTCGATCCAGCCTAGCGGCACGAGGCCGCCCTCGAGGTAGAGCTGGCCGAAGCGGCCGTAGTCCCGGAGGCTGGCGTTCAGCCCGCCGCTGGCCAGTGCATAACCCGCAGGATCGACGGTCCAGCAGGCGCTCTCTTCCATGCCGGCCGGCTGCCAGATCTCTTCCGACAGCAGTTGCGGCAGGCGGCGGCCCGAAGCGCGCTCAAGGCAGAAGGCCAGCACGTCGGTCTCGATCGAGCGGTAGGAGAAATACTCGCCATGCGGACGGTCGACCTTGCCGAGACCAAGGATCTGTTCAAAGACATGATGCGGCCAGCGGAAGCTTGACCGCGTATCGGGCGGAACCGGCTTCCATCCCGAGGCCACATCCATCTGGCCGACATCCGAATAAGGGTCGGTATAGGTCTCGTCGAAATGCACGCCGCTCGTCATGTCGAGCACATGTTGCAGCCGCGCGCCGCGATAGGCCGTGTCGCTCAGCTCCGGCAGATAGTCGGTGACCAGCGCATTGACGTCGATCACGCCGCGGTCCGCCAGGATACCGGCAACTCCGGCGGTGAAGGACTTTCCAACCGACTGCGACAGATGCAGGCTGCGCCAGTCCATGGCATTGAAGTAGCGCTCATAGGCGATGGCGCCATCCTTGAGAACGAGAAAGCCGTCCGTATAGGTTTCATCCAGCAGTCCGGCCAGCGTGGTCTCGGCGCCGCTCGCAGCGGAGACGGCAAGCCCGTCGAGATCCCTGTCGGCCCGCGGCAGCGCACGCACCGGGCCGTTGCCGCGCCAGACTTCAGCAGTGGGCAGCACCTGGCGGATGTTCTGGAAGGTCCAGCGGTTCCAGGGCGGGCGATCCCAATCCATCCGCGGGGGAACGAGCGCAGGCGGCGACCCCTGCATGATCGGCAGGGGCTGTTCGGAGTTGCGATAGGATGACATGAGGGTCCTTGAATCGAAAAACCCCGGCAGTTGCCTGCCGGGGCCGGGACGCTGTTTTACTTCAGAAGCTCGGTCCAGATCTTGGTGTAGATCTCGTTGGCTTCCGGCGGGCAGATGTTGAAAGTGCCCGCCGCCTTGAACTCCGCGGGAATGACGATTTCCGGGGCGTCCTTCATGTCGGCCGGCATGAAGGGCTCGGAGCCCTTGATGCCGTTGGCATAGCGCGCGAAGGCCGAAATCATGGCCGCATTCTCCGGCTCCATGATGAAGTTCTGGAACAGCTTGGCGTTCTCGACGTTCTTGGCATCCTTCAGCACGGCCACCGAATCCATCCAGATCGGATAGCCGTCCTTCGGATAGCCATACTTGATGTTGGAATTGGCAAGTCGCATGCGGAAGGTGGAGCCGTTCCAGTTGACGCCGGCCCACATGTCTTCCTTGGCGAACTTCTCGATGTTGCCATAGTCCATGCCCAGCCACTTCGGCTTCGCCTCCAGCAGCTTGTCGCGCACTTTCTTCAGCACCTCGAGATCGGTGGTGCAGGGCTTGCCGCCCATGTAGGGAATGGCGATGCTCATCACATCGGACATTTCGGGCACGACGTTGATCTTGCCTTCAAGTTCCTTGGGCGGATCCATGAAGATGGCGGCCGTGTTGATGTCGCCGCTGTAATACTTCGTGTTCACCACGACGCCGGTGGTGCCCCACTGCCACGGAACCGTGAATTTGCGACCCGGATCCCAGTCAACATCTACCCAGGCCTCGTCCACGTTCTTGAAGTTCTCCATCTGATCGGGGCGAGTCTCGAGCAGAAGGCCCTCGTTGATGAAGATCGGCACATAGCTGGCGCTCGGCACCACAATGTCGAAGCCATGGCCGCCGGCCTTGACCTTCGCTAGCGCCGTGTCGTTTGAATCGTAGTCCGTGATCGTGACCTTGACCTTGTACTTCTCTTCGAACTTCTTGATCAGATCGGGGTTGGTATAATCACCCCAATTGAAGATGTTGAGTTCGCCTTCCGCCAATGCGGTGCCTGCCGAAAGCAGCAAGGCGCCGCCCGCAAGCACGCTGATCAATCCAGTCTTCATCATCTATCTCCCTTTGTTTGGCTGACTCTCGAAACGGTTAGTCCTTCTTCCGAGTCAAGAAGAAGAAAAACGTGACGACAAGAATCGAGAGCCCGAGAAAGACGGTCGAAATGGCGTTCATCTCGGGCGTGACAGTTCGGCGGAGTTGACCCAGCATGTAGGTTGGAAGGGTTTCCTGTCCTGCCGACTTGACGAATTCGGTGATGATCACCGTGTCGAGCGACACGACGAAAGCCAGCATCAGACCGCCGATGATGCCGGGCCAGAGCAGCGGCAGCGTCACCCGGCGGAAGGCCTGCCAGGGCGTCGCATAGAGATCGGCGGCAGCCGTCTCCAGTGTCAGATCCATGCTCTCAAGCCGCGCCCGGATGGGCAGATAGGCGAAGGAGATGCAGAATGCCGTGTGTGCTGCCAGGAGGTATCCCATGCCTGTGTAGCCGGTCGCCACCTTGATCGAGGCGAAGAAGATGAGCAGGGCGATGCCAGTAACAATCTCGGGCACCATCAACGGGATGTTGATGAAGGTATAGACGGTGGTGAGGCCCCTGTAGGAGCGCGTGCGTGTGGTGGCCAGGGCTGCCATGGTGGCCAGCACGGTGGAAATCAGCGCCGCAAAGGTGGCAAGCTGCAGCGAGCGGATAGCTGCCTCCTGTACCTGATCGTTGTTCCAGGCCTCCTGGTACCAGCGCAGCGAGAAGCCTTCCCAGATCGCGAGATTGGTGCCGGCATTGAAGGAGTAGATCGCTAGCATGATCATCGGCGCATAGAGCACGATGAAGCAGATCATCGCGATGGTGGTGAAGCCGGTCTGGCGCTTGACGGAGAAGGTTCTAGCCATGACGCTGCCCGCTCTTCGCCGCCTGGCGCACATAGACGAGAAGTGCGGCCATCACCAGCATCATGAGGGCGATCGACAACGCCGAACCGAGCGGCCAGTTTCGGCCCTGGCCGAATTGCAGCTCGATGAGATTTCCGACCATAAGGTTCTTGCCGCCGCCCAGCACGCGCGGCGTGACATAGGCACCGAGCGAGGGAATGAAGACAAGGATCGAACCGGCAATGATGCCTGGCCGCACCAGCGGCAGGATGATCCGCCACAGCACCCTCAGGCGATTGGCATACAGATCGTAGCCGGCCTCCACCAGCCGGAAATCGAGCTTCTCAAGGCTGGCATAGAGCGGCAGTACCATCAGCGGCAGATAGACATAGACCATGCCCAGCATGATTGCGAAATCCGTGAACATGATCTGCAGCGGCTGGTCGATGATGCCGGTCCACATCAGGAGCGAATTGACCACGCCCTCGTTGCGGATCAATTCCTGGATCGCGAAGGTGCGGATCAGCAGGTTGGTCCAGAATGGAATGGTGATGAGGAAGAGCCAGACATCGCGCCATTTCTCGCTGCGCGTGGCAATGAAATAGGCGGTCGGAAATCCGAAGATCAGGCAGAGGACCGTGGTCCAGAAGGACAGCTTGATGGTCCGCCAGAGAATGGAGACATGCGCATCGGCAAAGGACAGGGTGTTGTCGAAGACGTCGCGCTCGAGGAAAACAGCAGTCCATCCATCGAGCGAGAAGCCGGGCTGCACGCCGCCATAGGGATTCTTCTCGAGGAAGGAATAGGCCAGCATGATGAAAAGCGGGCCGACGGCGGCGAGCGTCAGAACGACAACCGTGGGCGCCAGAAGCAGCCACCGCGTCCGGGCTTCCCGGCGTTCGATGGCGGCTGCTGTCTCGGCGGCGCTGGCCATCTTCAGTCCCTCAGCACCTGGGCTGCCTCGCCCTCGAAGACGATGCCGACCTTTTCGCCTTCCTTGAAGCCGGGATCGCCGATCCGGCTGTTCTGCAGACGGACGATGAAGCTTTCCGAACCTTCCACCTTCACATGGAAATGCGTGTCGGTGCCGAAGTAGACGATGGTTTCGAGGAGTCCCTTGAGGTCGGATTTGGCGCTGGGCTTGACGAGATTGGCGTGCTCGGGCCGCACAACCACGGTCACGCGTCCCTTGGGTATCGTGCCTTCGCTAACGCCCGCGGTCACCGTGCCTCCGGCATCGAGCTTGACCCTCGCCTTGCCGTCCTTGATCGACTGCATCTCGCCTTCGAGAAAATTCGTCTCGCCGATGAAGTTGGCGACGAAGCGCTCCGATGGCCGGTCGTAGATGTCGCGCGGGCTGCCGATCTGGAGGATCTTGCCTTTCGACATGACCGCGATGCGGTCCGACATGGTGAGCGCCTCTTCCTGGTCGTGCGTCACGAAGATGAAGGTGATGCCGGTCTCGTGCTGCAGGCGCTTCAACTCGATCTGCATGTCCTTGCGCAGCTTGTAGTCGAGCGCCGACAGTGGTTCGTCGAGCAGCAGCACCTTGGGTTGCGGCGCCAGCGCCCGGGCCAGCGCGACGCGCTGCTGTTGGCCGCCGGAGATCTGGCTGGTCTTGCGCTTGGCAAGTTCCTCCATGCGCACGAGCCTCAGCATCTGGGAGACGCGGGCGTCGATCTCGGCCCTGGGCTTGCCCAACATCTCGAGTCCGAAGCCGATGTTCTGCGCCACCGTCATGTGCGGGAACAGCGCATAGCTCTGGAACACGGTGTTGACCGGCCGCCTGTAGGGAGGCAGCGGGGCGATGTCCTCGCCATAGAGAAGGACCTCGCCTTCGGTCGGAAAGTCGAAGCCGGCGATCAGCCGGAGCAGCGTGGTCTTGCCGCAGCCAGATGGCCCCAGCAACGTGAAGAACTCATTCTCGCGGATGGTGACGGAGACGCTGTCCAGCGCCTTGACGGCGTCCTGACCCGACCCCTGGAACAGCTTGGTGACGCCCTTCGCCTCGATGGCGGACTGGCCTTCTCGCAAGATCTCTCCTCCCCGCGCTTTTTCTTCTTTGGCGGTTGGCCATCATCCTATGCCGATACCTCATGGCTTGCCAATGGGGTGAAAGGCACGGGCGCAGGACCGGGTGACGCACCCGGTCCTGCCGTCTCGTTGGCCTACTGCAGCAGCTTGGTCCAGACGCGGTCGATGAGCTTCTGCGCGGCGGGCGAACAGGCCTGGCCGAACTTGACCGGCACCGATTCCGGCACCTTCAGCTCGTCGGCTTCCGCAAGATCCTTGTCCATGAAGGCCTCCGAGCCGGCAATCGCGTTGGAGTAGCGGGCATAGTTGGACTGCAAGGCGATGTTCTCGGGCTTCATGATGAAGTCGAGGAACTTCTTGGCGTTCTCGGCATTCTTGGCGCCGACCGGCACGCAGGCCGAGTCGAACCAGCCGACGACACCTTCCTTGGGATAGGCGTAGTGAATGTCGGTCTTGGAATCCATGCGCGCGCGCATCGAGAAGCCGTTCCAGTTGTTCGCCATGATCGAGGTGCCGTTGGCCAGGTTGTCGTTCTGGTTCTCCGAATTGTAGGTCACGACGAATGGCTTCTGGCCCTCGAACAACGCCTGCACCGCCTTGGCGTCCTCGGCATCTTCCGAGCAGAAGGGCTTGCCCAGGTAAATGTTGGCCATGTTGTAGACCTCATCGGGCGACTTGAAGACCTGTACCTTGCCCTTGACCGCCTCTTCCGGCTCGAAGAACTCCTTCAGCGAGGTCATTTCCTTGCCATAGAGATCCTTGCGATAGGCGACCGATGCGGTGCCCCACTGCCAGGGCGCGCAATACCTGGCTTCCGGATCCCAGCTCGGCTTCTGCCAGCGGGGATCGAGGTTCTTGTAGTTTGCCATCTGGCCGACGCCGGTGTCCTGCAGCAGGCCTTCCTTGACCATGATCTCGACGAAGTGCTGGCTTGGCATCACCACGTCATAGCCCGTGCCGCCGGCCTTGAGCTTGGCCAGCAGCGTCTCGTTCGTGTCGTAGGTGTCGATGGTCACCTTGATGCCGGTTTCCTTCTCGAACTTCGCGATCATCTCGGGCGAGGTGTACTCGACCCAGTTGTAGATGTTGAGCTCTCCTTCGGCCTGGGCCGCGGTGGCCATGGCGGTGGTGGCGGCAAGAGCGATCAGCAGTTTCTTCATGTGACGTTTCCCTTTCTGTTTGGAGTTTCAGGTTTTCTTCGGCCGCGAGACATACCAGTAGACCGTCACCAGCGCGGTAGAGACGGCAATCAGGATGGTCGACGCGGCATTCACTTCCGGCGTAATGCCGTTCCGGATCATGGAATAGATGTAGACCGGGAGCGTGGTGGTGCCCGGCCCCGATATCATCTGTGTAATGATGAAGTCGTCAAGCGATATCACGAAGGCCAGCATTGCGCCGGCCACCACGCCGGGCATGAGAAGCGGCAGGGTCACGAACCGGAAAGCCTTCCAGGCGTCGGCGTAGAGGTCGCGCGCCGCCTGTTCCAGCGCAAGGTCCATGTCCTGGAGCCGTGCCCGGATCGGCATGAAGGCGAAGGGGATGCAGAAGACGCAATGCGCAATGATGATGTTGCCCAGCCCAAGGTCGAAGCCGAGCCAGTTCTTGAGCATGACGAAGAACATCAGCGTGGCGACTGCCGTCACGATCTCCGGAACGATGAGCGGCATGGAGATCAGCGCAATCGACAGGCCCGCGCCGCGGAACCCGGCCTCGCGCACGAGGACCAGTGCAGCGGCGATCGCAATGGCCACCGCGATGCTGGTGGCGATCACCGCCACCAGCAGCGAATTCATCGCCGCCTCGCCGATGCCGCCGGTGGTGAACAGCTTGACGTACCACCTTGTCGAGAAGCCGCCCCAGATCATGGCCAGCTTGTTGACGTTGAAGGAATAGGCGACCAGCACCACCATTGGCGCATAGAGAAAGAAGAAGAACAGCGCCGTCCACAGGCGCAGGCCCGGGTAGTGTCCGACGGGCTGGCGCATCAGTGGCCTCCTGCCGGCAGGCCCTGGCCCTTGGCGGCCCGGGCATAGACGAGAAGCGCGATCATCACGAAAGCCATGAGCAGGATGGAGACGGCGGCACCGAAGGGCCAGTTCCGCGCCGTGGCAAACTGGAAGTAGATGAGGCTGCCCAGCATCATGCGCTTGCCGCCGCCCAGAAGCTCGGGTGCGATGAAGGCGCCGATGGACGGAATGAAGACGAGCAGCGAGCCCGCGACAATGCCGGGCTTGGCAAGCGGAATGATGACATGGCGTGCGGCCTGCCACTTGCTGGCGTAGAGATCGCTGGCCGCCTCGATGAGGCGGAAATCCATTTTCTCGAGACTTGCATAGAGCGGCAGCACCATGAAGGGCAGGTAGCTGTAGACCAGTCCGATGAAGATCGCTGTGTTGGTGTAGAGGAGATCGAAGGTGCCGGGCTCGAAGCCGAACCACTGCAGCCGCGCATCAACCACGCCATTGCGGGTGAGGATCAGGATCCAGGCATAGGTGCGGATCAGCAGATTGGTCCAGAAGGGAATGGTAATCAGCAGCATGTAGAGGTTGCGCTTGTCCTCCGGCTGGCGCGCGATGAAATAGGCCACCGGCAGGCCGATGATCAGGCAGAGGATGGTGGTCATCGCGGCAAGCCCGATCGAGCGGGCGACGATGTTCACATAGATGGTGTTGAGGATCAGCGAGTCGTCGAGATCCCTCTCGAAAAGGAATTGCACATAGGCCTCGGTGGAGAATCCCCACTCCACGCCGCCGTAGGGATCCTGCACCATGAAGGAAATGGCCAGCATGATGAACATGGGCAGCAGGCCGAAGATGCCGATCACCAACCAGGCGGGTGCGACGCCGAACCAATTGGATGTGGTGGAGCGCAACATCAGTCGGCCAGCATCCGCGCGGCACCCGCGGGGATGTCCAGCTTCACCGTGTCTCCGACGGCAAAGCGCGCCTTGCCTGAAAGGTCGTTGGCCTCGCGCACCGAAAGCGTGACCGTGCTGCCAAGGGCGATGACATAGCTGGTACTGGTGCCGAGGTAGACGGCCTCGCGCACCTCGCCCTTGAGCTTGCCGGCGCCGAGCAGGATCTTCTCGGGCCTGAGCGCAACGGCGATGCGGTCACCCGCCTTGTGCGGGCCATTCATGCGCGCGGCAATGGCGATGCCATCCGGAGTCTTGACCACCGCCGCGTCGCCCTTGATCGTGTCGATCGCGCCCTCGATGAAATTGCTGTCGCCGATGAAGTCGGCCACGAAGTGATTGACAGGACTTTCGTAGATGTCGAGCGGTGCGCCGATCTGCTGGATCTTGCCCGCCGACATCACGGCGATCCTGTCCGACATGGTGAGCGCCTCTTCCTGATCGTGAGTCACGAAGATGAAGGTGATGCCGGTCTCGCGCTGCAGTGTCTTCAGCTCGCTGCGCATCGCCTGGCGCAGCTTGAGATCGAGCGCCGAGAGCGGCTCGTCGAGCAGGAGCACCTGCGGCCGGGGCGCGATGGCG
>JBGSNJ010000034.1:0-2989 GCA_041739715.1 Aestuariivirga sp. | reverse complement strand
CGCCCTCGCCGGCCGCTTCGTCGACATCCGCACCCTGCGCTGAGCGGCGTCGCAGCCGCCGCCGAGCCGGAAGCTCCGACGAGAATTACGTTTGACAAGGAAACTATATTTAGATACTTTCTTAGTCAACTAGTGAGGTTGACATGCCGCAAGCTGATCGGCCATCGGAATTGGAGGATCACCTGGGCTACTGGCTGAGGCTGGTCTCGAATGCGGTTTCGCAAAGCTTCGCCCGCAAGATCGAAAGCGAGGGCGTGACGGTGGCGGAGTGGGTTTTCCTTCGCGCGCTCTATGGTTCCGAGCGTGTTTCGCCGTCTCGGCTTGCCGAGGAGATGGGAATGACGCGGGGGGCGATCTCGAAGCTCGCCGATCGGCTTCTCGAGAAGGGCTTGATCGAGCGTCACGCGAACCCGGACGATGGGCGCGCGCATGCGCTGGCGTTGAAATCTGCAGGCCGGAAGCTCGTGCCACGGCTCGCCGCGCTTGCGGATGGGAACGACAAGGAGTTCTTCGGCGCGCTCACCTTGGGCGAGCGGCGACAGTTGCGACAACTCCTGGAAAAGATGGCCGAGAAACGACAGTTGAACGACGTCCCGGTCGACTGATGCCGAACGTTCACACCTGAAAGGAGTTGCGCCATGGATGCGCCACGAACCGATATCGCCATGCGTTGCCACGACGCCGCCTACAACAAGACGATGGCCTTTCCCGAGATCGTCGGCACTCTCATGAATGCGGGATACGAAGGATATGCCGTCGACTATCGCCGCAATACAACCACGTACTTCTGTGCCGACGGTGAGTCGGTGATGCTGGAGAACCCGCCATCGGAGGGGAGCGTTGCCGCAGCGTTGGACCAATCGGGACTCGCTGCCCAGATCAAGTGGGCGCAAGCCAATCCGCCGGAGTACTCCTATGCGGCGTTCTGCAAGAACGTGAAGGCACTTGGCTGCGCGGGCTACTTCGTGTCCATCCTGGGAAAGCGCGTTCTCTATGTCGGTCGCACGGCCGATACCCACGTCGAATACTTCCCAAGCTGAAGCAGCAGGGCCAGCTTGTCATCGGTCGCGGACGCCTGGGACCTTGGTGACAATGCTGCTCGCCTGCTCCGCAAGCAGTCGCCTGACGCTCGCAACGTGGCACGCCGCGCCGGATGAGGGCCGGCGCGCGCAGAGCTCAGTCCGCGCTGCAGGGTCAAGGCCGATGCCGCGACAATCCTGTCATGACAGCTCCCCGAGAATTGCCCGGCCCATGTCGGCGATCACGCCGCTCACGCAGCCGCTGTTGTGCGGGGTGCTGGCGATGAGCTTGCGCATCAGCGGCGTCTGCCGGCCGGCCGGCAGATTGTTGATGTCGCGCTCAGCCGCAAGCGTGACGAGGAAGTCGGAGACCGGATTGCCCATGCCGCGGTCCGCCTCTGCCTTCTTCTGCAGCTTCTCGGGGCTTGCCTTGTAGACCGACTGGCCTTCCTTGATGGTCTCCGCCACCTTGATCTGGTCGAGGGTCATCGGGTCGACGGCGGTGGGATCATCGGTGAGAATGACGAAGTCGGCGAGCTTGCCGGCCTCGATCGAGCCCTTGTCCTTCTCCTCGAAGTGCTGCCAGGCGGGCCAGAGAGTCATGGCCTTGAGCGCCACCTCCACCGGCACGCGCTGGCTGGGGCCGAGGATGTCGCCCGTGCGGCTGCGTCGCGTCACCGTGGCAGAGAGCACGCGGATGCTGTCCGGAAAGGCGACCGGCGCATCGTGATGGGTGGAGAACATTGCGCCGCGCGTCCGGTACCAGCCGGTGGGCGAGATGTTGTCGGCATTGACCGGACCGACCGTGTGGTCGCGGTGCCAGTCGCCCCAGTAGAAGGTGTGCATGGGGAAGAGCGAGGGGAAGACGCCGAGTGCTACGAAGCTGTCGGCCTGGTCCTCGCGCTGGAACTGGCCGTGGATCAGAACGGGCCGCGTCGGCAGCCTTCCATGTTTCGCCTGCGCGGCACGGATCGCCGCGATCAGCATGTCGCTTGCCGCCTCGCCATTGGAGTGCGTGATGATCTGAAGCTTGTTGGCATAGGCCCAGTCGACGGCGTCGAGGACCTGCGGCGGCGTTGCGGCGGCATAACCGGCATAGCCCGGCGGATAGTTGCCCACCGGGTCGTAGTAGGGCCGGTCGCGCCAGGCGGTGAAGCCCTGCGGCGAGCCGTCGATCGTCAGCTTGAGGCCGGCGTTGCGGTAGTGGCCCACATAGCTTGGACTCTGGTTGGCCTTGACGTAATCGCGGTCGACAAGCACGTCGACGTAGGAAACGACGTCGATCTTGAGGCCGC
The DNA here is from genome assembly GCA_041739715.1 of Aestuariivirga sp. Classification (GTDB taxonomy): domain Bacteria; phylum Pseudomonadota; class Alphaproteobacteria; order Rhizobiales; family Aestuariivirgaceae; genus Aestuariivirga. The sequence continues at coordinate 675 of JBGSNJ010000034.1, read as the reverse complement.
CCTCCGCAGCCACCGCCTTCAGCACACTGGCGATGCCGGGCGTTGCGCGGCCCTCCTGGGCTGTGGTGTAGCCAAAGGATGCCCACAGTTCCGTGCCCGCCTTGGCCAGCGCCTTCATGCCGGTGGCGCCGACATTGCCGAGCACCTTGGGAAGGACACTTATCCAGGCGACCTCCTCGACGACGCCATTCGGCTGCTGGCTTCCCTCTTCCCGGCGGATGACGCCGCCCTCGGGATCGGGTGTCGCGGCCGTATAGCCAACCAGTTCGAGCGCCTTGGAATTGAGGACCGCAATATGTCCGGACTGGTGAACGACCACGACCGGATAGGTCGTCGATACCGCATCGAGTTCCTGCCGGTTCGGCGGGCGCTGCTCCTTCAGCTGCGACTCGTCATAGCCGAAGCCCAGGATAAGGTTCACCTGCTTCACGAGGTCGGCATTGGCGGCGGCCCAGTCCCTCAGGTTCTGTTGGATCTGCGCGATGTCGCTGTTCGTTCCGTCGGGCGGCGGCAGCATGTTGGCGCTCGCCGCCTGCAGGCCGCCCATCGTGACATGGCCGTGCGCATCGATGAAACCCGGCAGCAGGGTGCGGCCGCCGAGATCGACCATCGCGGTGCCTGCGCCCTTCAACGCCATGACATCACCGGCCGTGCCGACGGCAAGGATGCGGCCGT
>JBGSNJ010000023.1:0-4557 GCA_041739715.1 Aestuariivirga sp. | reverse complement strand
GACGGGCTATGGTCACTACATCTACGTGATGAACGTGACCGCGAAGCCCTTCGACAACCAGGATGTGCGCAATGCCATCAAGTATTCCCTCGACCGCGAGGAGATCCTGGCCAAGGTGTTCAGTGGCTACGGCTCGGTCGGAAACGACAATCCGATTGCGCCGACCGTGAAGTTCGCCGTCGACCCGCAGCCCAAGCACGTCTACGATCCCGAGATGGCCAAGAGCCTGCTCAAGAAGGCCGGGCTCGAGTCGCTAGCCTTCGACCTGTCGGTGGCGGATGCCGCCTTCACGGGCGCGGTCGATGCCGCCCTGCTGTGGAAGGAAAAGGCCAAGGCCTGCAACATTGAGATCAACGTGATCCGCGAGCCGGACGACGGCTACTGGGACAATGTCTGGCTCAAGAAGCCCTTCGTGGCCTCCTACTGGGCCGGACGTCCCACCTGCGACTGGATGTTCACCACCGCCTATGCGGCGGATGCCGCCTGGAACGACACGTTCTGGAAGAACCCGCGCTTCAACGAGTTGCTGGTGGCAGCCCGCGCCGAGACCGACGAGGCCAAGCGGGCGGCCATGTATGCCGAAATGCAGCAGCTGGTGCACACCGATGGCGGCTTGGTGAACGTGGTGTTCAACAACTTCGTCGATGCCCATGCTGCCAACCTCGGCCATGGCGAGACCGCGGCCAACTGGCCGATGGACGGCATGAAGCTCACGGAGCGCTGGTGGTTCACCTCGTAAGTTGAGGTTCGCTCAGCTAGAACGTCCTGAACCGGGGTGCCAGTGCACTCCGGTTCTTTTTTGGCATCGGGAGGTGAAGAATTTTGGCTAGCGTCGCCGGGTTGTTCTGCTAGTCTAATCCTGAAGGGCACGTCGAGAGGCCCGATCGGGGGAATGAATGCATCCTGTCCTGCGGACGGTGCTGCAGCGTCTGGGCCTGGGTTTGCTCACGCTCTTCATCGTTTCAATCGTGATCTTCATGTCGCTGGAATTGCTGCCCGGCGGCTTTGCCGAAGCCATTCTCGGCCAGGGCGCGACTCCCGAGACCGTCGCCGCCTTCAACAGGGAAATCGGCCTCGACCGCCCCGCCTATGTCCGCTACGTCGAGTGGATCGCTGGCGTGCTGCGCGGCGACTTCGGCTATTCCTATGCCGGCCTCGGCGGGTCCATCAAACGCAGCGTCACCGAGATGATTGCGCCCCGGCTCTACAACACCTTCTTCCTCGCCATCATGACGGCCATCTTCGCCGTACCGCTGTCCCTGTTCCTCGGTGTCATGGCGGCCCTCTATCGCAACAGCTTCTACGACCGCACCGTGAATGCGGTCACGCTCACCACCATCGCCGCACCCGAATTCTTCATCGCCTATATCCTGATGTTCATCTTCGCGGTGAAGCTGCGCTGGTTCTACCCCACCTCGACGGTGAGCGAGTCGACAGGGTTTGCCGAACATGTCTATCGTGCCGCGCTGCCGGCCATCACGCTGACCCTCGTCATCGTCGCACACATGATGCGCATGACGCGCGCGGCGATCATCAACCTGCTGGCCAGTCCCTACATCGAGATGGCCCAGCTCAAGGGCATTCCGAACCGCGAAGTCATCATGAAACATGCTTTGCCCAATGCCTGGGCGCCGATCGCCACGGTCATCGCCTTCAACCTGGCCTATCTGGTGGTTGGCGTGGTGGTGGTCGAAGTGGTCTATGTCTACCCCGGCATCGGGCAATTGATGGTCGACTCCGTATCGAGCCGTGACATGCCGGTAGTGCAGGCCTGCGCCCTGATCTTCGCGGCCACCTACATCCTGCTCAATCTCTCCGCCGACATTGTGTCGATCATCACCAACCCGCGATTGCTGCATCCCAAATGACCAGTCAACCCGCAGATCTTCGCGTCATCCGCGCAAGGCGCAGCTTCTCCGAGAACGCCTGGAGGACGCTCAAGTCCGCGCCCTTCACCGCCTGGCTCGGCATGATCATCATTCTGGTCTATGCCATTGCCGCGCTCTTCGCGCCCTGGATCGCGCCCTATGGGGAGTCGGAGATTGTCGGCAAGCAATATCTGCCGCCCTCCGCTGAGTTCTGGTTCGGCACCGACCAGATCGGCCGCGACATGTTCTCGCGGGTGATCTACGGCGCCCGCAACACCATCGGCATCGCGCTGGCGACCACGCTCTTGTCCTTCATCATCGGCGGTACCCTCGGCGTTCTCACCGCCCTGAAGCGCGGCTGGCTTGACCAGACCATTTCGCGCATCGTCGATGCCTTTCTCGCCATCCCGGTGCTGATCTTCGCGTTGATGCTGCTTGCCGTCTTCGGCAAGAGCGTCTTGCTTCTGATCCTCATTCTGGCCTTGCTCGACTCCACCCGCGTCTTCCGCCTCGCCCGTGCCACGGCGTTGAACGTGGTGGTGATGGACTATGTCGAGTCCGCAAGGCTGCGCGGCGAAGGCACCGGCTGGATCATCTTCAAGGAGATCCTGCCCAACATCCTGCCGCCGATGATCACCGAATTCGGCCTTCGCTTCTGCTTCGTCTTCCTCACCATCTCGGCGCTGTCCTTCCTTGGCGTCGGCATCCAGCCGCCCACGGCCGACTGGGGGTCCATGGTGGCCGAAAGCAAGACGCTCATCACCTTCGGCCGCGCCCAGCCGCTGATTCCGGCGGCCTGCATTGCCATCCTGACAGTCGGCGTGAACTTCGTGGTCGACTGGTTCCTGCACAAGACAAGCGGATTGCGCGAATGAACACCGAGAAGAAACGCGTCAAGGGCGAGGTCCTGCTCGAGATCAAGGGCCTCAAGATCGAAGGCAGCAGCGACGGCGTCTGGCACCCGATCGTGAAGGGCGTCGACCTCACCCTGCGCCGCGGTGAGGTCCTGGGCCTGATCGGAGAGTCGGGCGCCGGTAAATCCACCATCGGGCTTGCCGCGATGGGCTTTGCCCGCCCCGGCTGCCGCATTGTCGATGGCAGCATCGTGTTCGACGGGATCGATCTGCGCGCGGCATCGGACGAGGCGCTGCGGGAACTGCGCGGGTCGCGCATCGCCTATGTGGCGCAGAGTGCCGCCGCCAGCTTCAATCCCGCTCACCGGCTCATCGAGCAGACGGTGGAAACCGCGGTGCGCCATGGCATCAAGAACCGGGCCGACGCGGAGGCCGACGCGCGCGATCTCTACAAGCGCCTCCAGCTGCCCAAGCCCGACACGATCGGCGACCGGTATCCTCATCAGGTCTCGGGCGGCCAGCTGCAGCGGGCCATGACAGCCATGGCCATGTCCTGCCGGCCAGACCTCATCATCTTCGATGAGCCCACCACCGCGCTTGATGTCACCACCCAGGTGGAAGTGCTGGCGGCGATGCGCGACATCGTCGAACAGTTCAATACGGCGGCCATCTACATCACCCACGATCTCGCGGTTGTGGCCCAGATGGCCCATCGCATCATGGTGCTGCGCCACGGCAAGGAAGTCGAGCAGGCGCCAACACGCGAGATGCTCAGGGAGCCGAAGGAAGATTACACCAAGACGCTCTGGGCCGTGCGCAAGCTGGGCAAGCCCGAGTCGATCAGCGACGACATCGTGCTGCGGGTGCATGAGGTGGATGCCAGCTACGGCCCCGGCATGAAGGTCCTGGACAGTGTCACGGTTCAGCTGCCGCGCGGCCGCACCGTTGCCGTGGTGGGCGAATCCGGTTCCGGCAAGTCGACCTTGGCCCGCGCCATCACCGGCCTGCTGCCGCCGACCAAGGGCGAAGTCTACTTCAACGGCAAGCCGCTTCCCCGCGCGCTGAAGGATCGCGACAAGGATACGCTGCGGCGCATCCAGATGATCTATCAGTCGGCGGATACGTCGCTCAATCCGCGCCAGACCATCCGCGATCTCATCGGCCGCCCAATCGAGTTCTATCTCGGCCTGAAGGGCGCGGAGTGCGACCGCCGCGTTGTCAAGCTGCTGGACGCCATCGAACTCTCGGAACATTACATCGATCGCCTTCCCGGCGAACTGTCGGGCGGACAGAAGCAGCGCATCTCGATTGCGCGGGCGCTGGCGGCCGAGCCCGAGATCATCATCTGCGACGAGGTGACATCGGCGCTCGACCAGATCGTGCAGGAGGAAATCCTGACCCTGCTCATGCGCCTGCAGAAGGAAACCAACGTCTCCTATCTCTTCATCACCCATGACATCGCAACGGTGCGCGCCATCTCCGACGAGATCGTGGTGATGCACCAGGGCAAGGTGGTGCAGCAGGGCCCCAAGACCAAGGTGCTGAACCCGCCCTATCCCGCCTATACCGAACTGCTCCTGTCCTCGGTTCCGGAGATGGATCCGGACTGGTTGACGCGCCTTCTCGAAAAGCGCGCCGCCAAGTCCCGCGAGAAGGCCTAGCCCGATCTCTTCGGCCTTCCGTGCGACGGATCGTCTTGACTTTATTCCTATCTTGTTCTATGCGAACAGGATGGACTGGGCTCTCGCCATCGAACGCAATCGCCAACCGCTGCTCCGCATCGTGGCGGTCCTCTGCAGCATGATCGGCCTTGGCGAAGGCAGTTTCGTCGCGCG
>JBGSNJ010000545.1:0-5822 GCA_041739715.1 Aestuariivirga sp. | reverse complement strand
TCTTGCGGCGACTTGTCCGCGCCTTGCAGGATCATCATGGCCGCGTTCTGCACGCCGATCAGGCGCGGCAGACGTTGCGTGCCGCCGGCGCCCGGCATGATGCCCAGGGTGATCTCGGGAAGCCCGAACCTTGCCGTCTCGCTGGCGATGATGAAGTCGCACATCATGGCGAGTTCACAGCCCCCGCCGAGGCAAAAGCCCGAGACCGCCGCAATCACCGGCTTGCGCGCCGCCGCAAGCCGCGACCAGCCGGCAAGGAACTGGCCCAGATAGGCGTCGACATAGGTCTTGTCGGCCATCTCCTTCACGTCGGCGCCGGCTGCAAAAGCCTTCTCGCTGCCGGCGATCACGATGCAGCCGATGCCGGCATCCGCCTCGAAGGCCTCGAGTGCCGTATTAAGCTCGGCGATCAGCACGGAGTTCAGCGCATTGAGCGCCTTGGGCCGGTTGAGCGTGACCAGGCCGACCCGGTCGCGCGTCTCGACGATGATGTGTTCGTAAGCCATGGCCATCCTATTTCTGACAAACCGCACAATAGAATGTCGAGCGACCCGACTGTACTCGTCTTCTGACGGGTGCACCGCAGCGCGTGCAGGCCTCGCCCTCGCGGTCATAGACGGCGAAGCGTTGCTGGTAGACACCGGCTGTCCCATCGGTGCCGGCAAAATCCTGCAGCGTCGAGCCACCCGCCGCGATGGCCTCGCCGAGAATGTCGCGGATATGGCGCACCAGCACGTCGAGCCGTGGGTCGACCCGCTTGCCGCGCGCCAGCGTGCCGGCCTTGCGGGTGGGTGACAGGCCGGTGCGGAACAGCGCCTCGCAGACATAGATGTTGCCGAGGCCCGCGACGATGCTCTGGTCGAGAAGGGCGGCCTTCAGGGGAGCCGACTTTCCCTTGAATTTCTCCGCCAGGTATTCCGCGTGGAAGCCGTTTCCGAGAGGTTCGACGCCGATGTCCCGCAGCAGCTTGTGTGTGGCCGTTTCGCCGGACGGAAACAGATCCATCATGCCGAAGCGGCGGGGATCGCTGTAGACCAGGCGCGTTCCGTCGGCCAACGCCATCACCACATGGTCATGCGCACCCGCGGCATCGCTCCCGGCGCCCGTCTCGAAGTAGAATTCGCCGAGATTGCGGCTCCCATCGGGGCGCAGCACGGTAAAGCGGCCGGTCATGCCGAGATGGACGAGCAGGCAGTCGCCGCCCTCGATCTCGGCAAGAATGTACTTTGCCCGGCGCGAAAGCCCGAGGATCTGCCGCCCGGCCAGGCGCGCGGCGAAACCTTGCGGAAAGGGAAAGCGCAGATCGGCCCGCCGCAGGGTGACCGTCGCGATGCGCTGACCCTCGAGCACGGGCTTCAGTCCGCGCATCACGGTCTCGACTTCTGGAAGTTCCGGCATGGCTGCGGTTAGACCGGGTTTGGCAGCCGCTTTCAAGAGGCGAAGGAATGGACCCTTTTCTCGGCCACCGATTGCGGGCATAAGCCCTGCCGGATTTCCCAGAGGTTTGCCACATGTCGACCCCCACCTCCAAGTTCAAGCCACGCGTCTTCTCCGGCATGCAGCCCACCGGCAACCTGCATCTCGGCAACTACCTTGGCGCGATGCTCAACTGGATCCACATGCAGGAGACCCATGAATGCATCTACTGCGTGGTTGACATGCATGCGATCACCGTGTGGCAGGATCCGAAGGAACTGAACAAGGCGATCCATGACGTGACCGCCGCCTATCTGGCCTGCGGGCTCGATCCGAGGAAGAGCATCATCTTCAATCAGTCGCAGGTGGCAGAGCACGCCGAACTGGCCTGGATCCTCAACTGCGTGGCCCGGGTCGGCTGGCTCAATCGGATGACCCAGTTCAAGGAGAAGGCGGGCAAGGACCGCGAGGCAGCATCTGTCGGCCTCTATATCTATCCGAACCTGATGGCCGCCGACATTCTGGCCTATCACGCCACCCATGTGCCAGTGGGCGAGGATCAGAAGCAGCACCTCGAACTGGCGCGCGACATCGCCATCAAGTTCAACAACGACTATGCCGCGTCCATTGCCGCGCATGGCTTCGACGGCACCTTCCTCGTGCCGCCCGAGCCCTACATCACCGGGCCGGCCACCCGCGTGATGAGCCTGCGCGACGGGACCAAGAAGATGTCGAAGTCCGATCCTTCCGACCTGTCGCGCATCAATCTCACCGACGACGCCGAGACGGTGGCGCGGAAGATTCGCAAGGCCAAGACCGACACCGAGCCGCTGCCCAGCGAGGCGGCAGGACTGAAGGGCCGGCCGGAGGCGGAGAACCTCACCGGCATCTATGCGGCCCTGGCAGGCGAGCCGCTTGAGAAGGTGCTGGCGCAGTATGGCGGCGGACAGTTCTCGACCTTCAAGAACGCGCTGGCCGATCTCGCAGTGGCCAAGCTCGGCCCGATCGGTGAGGAGACCAAACGGCTGCAGGCCGATCCAGCCTTTGTTGACGCGGTCCTGACGGACGGCTCCGCCCGCGCCCGCGCCAAAGCCGCGCCCATCGTGCGCAAGGCGCGCGAGATCGTCGGCTTCGTGGTGTCCTAGGCTTCTGCCGCTTTCTTGAGGTTGGCGAGGCCGGCCTCGAAGTCCTTGCCGATCATCCGGTCCATGTTCATGAACAGGCCCATCAGCCTGAACATGAAAGGGCTGCTGCCGGTCATGATCCAGCTGACGGAAGTTCCGCCATCCGTGGGTCGCAGCAGGAACTCGGTGCGGTTTCGCGCTTTCCACGGCGCCATGAACTCGAGGTCGAGGCCGATGCGCGACGGGCGCTCGGCTTCGGTGATCTCCATGCGGCCCCGGCCAACTTTCTTGTTGCCGCTCCAGCCATAGACGGCGCCAACACCGCTGGGATTGCCCGAGTGGCTGCGCGTCATGGCGGGATCGAGCTTTTCCCACGGCGACCACCTGGGCCACGCGTGGAAGTCATCGATCAGGGAAAAGATCTTGTCGGGCGCAGCCGCGATCTGTGCGGAGCGTTCGACGCGAAAGCTTGCGGGGCGGAATGCGGCCAGTCCAAGCACGGCTAGAATGGCAATCGCGATGATGGCCAGAATCCAGGTGAGCATGGCATCCTCCTGTGACGGTCCGGCGCTCAGTCTAGCCCTTCCGCCACCCCGCGGGAACTCACGTCTTGTCGGGCGCCGGCTGCCAGGAAAGGAGTGAAGCCAGATTTGCAAGGCATGTGCGGTGTCCCTGCTCATAACCCTCGATCATTCCCTTGCCGGCAAAGGACGCGACCTGCACGGTGACGACGAGACGGGTCCCGGACGCGGCTGGCAGGAACATGATGGTGTTGAGAGCGACGGCCAGCGTCTGTCCGGTGGTTGCCAGCGTTTCAATGCTCACGATGTGCCGATCCTCGGCAATTGCGAGGTACTGCGTGGTTCCATGGATCGACGGATCGTCCTTCGGTCCGCAGCGGAAGCGGTCCGTGCCGCCTTCGCGGAAGTCGGCGGCATCATAGATCAATGTTGCCGTGTCAGACGGGGTGCCCCAGCCGATACGCTGTCCCACATCGGCATAGGCCGAGAACACGGCATGAGGCCTCGCCGCTATCTCGGTTTCGAATTCGAGCGTCGCATGCTGGATCGACGTGGTCATGCGCGCGCATCCAGCCATGCGTCGAGGCGTGCCAGATTCTGATAGCCGCCTTCGACGGCGCCGAAACTGATGAAGTGGGGACGCTGGCCCGCATCGCGCAGGATGAGCCTGAGGTTCACGCGCGTCATCTTGCCTTCGGCCACAAAACTGATGATGGCCTTGAACAGGGCGGGATGGTCAGCATGGGTGCCGTGGTCATAGGCGATCATGCGGTTGGTCTCGATCGCTGTATACCTGACATGATTGGGGTAGTCGGTTCCGTCCGGCCCATGCATGATGTAGTCCCAGCTGCCGCCGACACGGAAATCCATGCTCCTTGTGGTCGTGGTGAAACCGTTCGGTCCCCACCACACCGCAAGCCCGGCCGGATTGGAAAAGGCCTCGAAGACCATGCCGATGTCGTGCCGCAACAGGCGCGTAATGTTGATCTCGTGGTCGGAGTCCCTGAGCGCATCGACCAGCGGCGTGAGCTTGTCGAAGCATTCGCGCCAGCCCTGGGCATGCCCGTCACGGTTTCCGATGCTGTCGAAGCCGGTCTGCAGGAAGTCCATGCGAGTGCCGCCGTCTTCATCGGCGAAGGTGACGGTGACCAGCGTCTCGGGACCGGGCTTGCCATCCGCTCCCAGCCAGGCATGGGTGAAGACCAGCCTTTCGTCCGGCACGATCTCGCGATAGGTGCCCTGAAGCTTCAGATTGACGCCATCGGCCGTCCGCATTGTCGCGTGCCATGTTCCGCCGGGCCGCAGATCGGCGCCCGAGTCCGGCATGTTGAAGCCGGTGGGACAGCTCCAGCGGTCCATGAGATGCTTCTCGGTCCACATGCGGTAGACGAGCGCCCGTGGCGCGGCGAAGACACGCGTGATGCGAAGCGTATCGGCCGGGGCGGACTGTGCCTTAGCTTGCCGGTTCATCGGGCACTCCCTTCTGCAGTTCGGTCAGATATGTATCGAGGCGGTCGAAGCTCTCATCCCAGAAGCGGCGATACTGGTCGAGCCAGGCGGAAACGTCCTTGAGAGGTTCCGGCGCCAGCCGGCATGGCCGCCACTGCGCCTTGCGGTCGCGTTCGATCAGCCGGGCGCGCTCCAGCACCTTCAGATGCCGGGAAACGGCGGGCAGGCTCATGGCAAAGGGCTCGGCGAGATCGGTCACGGTCCGTGCCCCGCCGGCCAGCCGGGCCAGGATCGCCCGGCGGGTGGGATCGGCCAGGGCGGACAGGGTGAGGCTCAGCTGATCGGGTTGCACGGGATTTAAACGCTCAGTTAATTAACTGAACTGTTAAATAATGGATCAACAGTCTGCCGTCAAGCAAACTCCTCACTTTGAAACAGTTCTAAACTGGCCTATATGAAGCCCGACAAGAGGAATCGGACATGTTCATCCAGACGGAAGCGACCCCCAATCCCGCCACGCTGAAGTTCCTCCCCGGAAAGCCGGTTCTTCCCGGCGGCACGCGCGACTACCGGACGGCCGAGGAAGCTGCCGAGTCACCGCTCGCCGCACGGCTTTTCTCGGTAAATGGCGTGGCTGGCATCTTCCTGGGGCAGGATTTCATCACCGTCACCCGCGGCGAAGCCGAATGGCAGCACCTGAAGCCTGCCATCCTCGGACTGATCATGGATCATTACCTGTCCGGCGCGCCGGTCCTCCTCGCCACCAGCGGCGGCGATGGCGCCGCGGAGGAATTCTTCGATGCGGCCGATGGTGAGGTCGTCACGACCATCAAGCAGCTGCTCGACAGCCGGGTGCGCCCAGCGGTGGCGCAGGACGGCGGCGACATCACCTTCCATGGCTTCCGCGATGGCATTGTCTATCTCAACATGAAGGGCTCCTGCGCCGGCTGCCCCAGCTCGACCGCCACGCTGAAGCACGGCATCGAGAATCTGCTGCGCCATTTCGTGCCCGAAGTGGCGGAAGTCCGCGCCGTTTGACGGCAGGCCCGCGGGCGGCCTATCTGGCCCCGCAATGAAGCTCCTCGCCCTCGACACCTCCATGGCGGCTTGCTCGGCCGCCATTCTCGACACGGATCGCGACGTCATCCTCGCACGCCGTTGGGTGGCGATGGAGCGCGGCCATGCAGAGGCGCTGGCACCCATGATAGCGGAGGTGCTGCAGGAGGCGGAGCTTCATCCGCGGGACCTCAGCCGTATCGCGGTGACCGCGGGGCCTGGAACCTTCACGGGCGTCCGCATCGGCCTGGCCATG
>JBGSNJ010000514.1:0-1512 GCA_041739715.1 Aestuariivirga sp. | reverse complement strand
GCGGGCGGCCGCTGGAGGTGTCCGATGGCCTTGCCGCGCAGGCCCTGGTCGAATGCCTTGCCGGCCTTGCCTGCGCGTCCGCCGCGGCGCTTAGCGTCGGAATGGCTGAAGAATGCCGCGATATCGGGAAGCATCGCTTTCGCCGTCTCGACCAGCATTTCCCGGATCTCGTCCGCGTCGGTCGTCTCGGCGCCCGATTCGGATGGTTGTTCCGGCGGGGAGGGTGGTTCGGGCGGCTGTTCCTCGGGCGGTTGCTCGGGCGGAGCAGCGGTCAATTGCACGCCCAGAACAAGCCGCAGGGCAGCTCCTGCATGGTCTGGCGAGACTTCCGCGACGCCGTCCAGCGAGGCCAGGGCCCGCGCGACCTGCGACAGGTTGAGGGCAAGCCGCATGGACGATGGACCTGCAGCAAGCGAAACCTCGCCAAAAGCAGAAAGGATCGGCTCCGGCAAGAGGGCGCCGGCTTGCGGCAAAGGCGCCTGGCGCGCGGCAATGGAGGCAGATTGCGCTTCCCTATTGGAAATCGCCGAGAGGTCGATCCGGATCGGCAGCCGGTCCGAAAGCCGGCGGCAGAGCACTTCATCTGGCTCCGCGCCTTCGTCGATGGCCACAAGCACAAAGCGCGATGGCCGGCCTTCGTGCACACTCTTGTCCATTGCGTCGCCGATGATCGCCGCAAGATGCGGGCCTGTGCGTTCCGCCATGGCGAGGACCAGGATCGCACCGTCGGCCCGCGCAAGCAGTCCCGGTTCGAAGACCGGTCGGCCCGCTTCCAGTGTTGCTGCAAGGTCGAGCCCGCCGATGAGTCGCTCCGGGTCGATGGCGGATGAAATCCGCAGTACCGGCCGGTCGGGCGCCAGCGCCCTGAGCGCAGCGAGCCAGCAGTCGAGCGCGGGGCTTGGCCGGGCGCGGACATGGATGCCCGCTAGCCTGGCGCCCTGGTCCGACCGGCCGAATGCCGAAACCAGCCGGGCGGCGGCAAGGGCATCGGCCCATGCTGGCGAAAGCTCAGGAATTGAGCGGAGCATCATCGCCGACATCCATCAGCACGCGTTCGACGCGGGCCGCGGAACCGGCTTCGTCGAGCGGGTCGCGACGCAGGCGGTGGCGCAACGCCATCGGTGCAACCGCGACAATGTCCGCCTTGCTGGCTTCGACACGGCCATCCAGCGCTGCCAATGCCCTGGCGGCCCGAACAAGCGTCAACTCGCCGCGAAGTCCGTCGACACCGAGCCGCATGCACAGATTGGCAGCGAATTCCAGTACGTCATCCGACGCGGTCACCGAAGAAAGCAGCGATTGCGCCTTGGTGATCCTGCGGCGAAGCTTCTTCTCTGCCTTGTCCCAAACGGCCAGGAACTTCTCGGGATCGGCCTCATAGGCCTCGCGCCTGCGCACGACTTCGACCCGCTCGCCGACCGTATTGGGTGAGGAAACCTCGACCATCAGTCCGAAACGGTCGAGAAGCTGGGGACGGAGTTCGCCCTCCTCGGGATTGCCGCTGCCGATCAG
>JBGSNJ010000506.1:0-10233 GCA_041739715.1 Aestuariivirga sp. | reverse complement strand
GCGAAATGAACGACATCACCGCGACCCCGCAGATCCTGACGCCCGTCGCCGCAGCGACTGGCGGGTCGGTGAAATGGCTGGAAGATAGCGTGCCGCAGCTGGTGAAGGTGGCCGCTGACCGGCCCGCCTCAGGCGCAGGCTGGATCGGCCTTCGCGACAACGGGGCCTATCGCGTGACGGCCGTGGCCGACATCCCGCTCTTTGCCACCCTGCTTGCCTTGGGCGGAGTGTTGCTGGGCCTCGCTGCCATGTGGTACCGCGAGGGCCGTTGAGGCCTGAGCATGGCGGTAGGCCGGCAGCACCATGCCGGAGGCGCCCTGAAGCGCGCCAGGAACGAGTTCGCAATAGAGAAAGCGGTCGGGATCGAAGGGGCCGGGAAGCGCCAGGAGACCGCGCGGAAGCTTGCGGAAACCGACCCTGGCGTAATAGGGCTCGTCGCCCACCAGAACCACGAGGCTGTGGCCCAGCGCCATCGCCCGGTCGAGTCCTTCGCGCATCAGGGTTAGCCCGATCCCGAGGTTCTGGCGCTGCGGATGAACCGCGAGCGGTCCGAGCAGCAAGGCCGGCGTTCCCGCCTTGCCGATGCACAGCGGCCAGAAGCTGATGGTACCGGAAAGCCCCAGCTCGGCATCGCGCACCAGCATGGAGAGGCCGGGGATGGGCGAACTTCCCTCGCGCAGGCGATATGACGTTTTGGTGCGCCTGCCGATGCCGAAACTGGCATCGAGCAGCGCTTCTACGGCAGCAAGGTCGGAGTCGGCCTGGTCTTCAAGATGAAATGGGGCGGTCATGTCTGTGAGCTTTCGGAAGGCGGCAGGTTCAGCCGGGCGTTCCGGGCGCGTCGATCAGGTGTGACAGCGGAGAGCGGAAGACCAGGCAAGTTCAGGCGCGCGCAGAACCGCGCATGTCGCGGGAGCGTCGTCGCAGGGCCTGGGTCGTCTTCCGGTTCATGCTGCGCGCCATAAGGCTTCGCGGAGTCGCCGTCAAGCAAAACTACCAGACGTAACTGCTGATGGGCGCACCCAAGGCCTCGGCAATGCGCCGCCGCGACCCGCCGGTGGTGGCATCGGGAAGTCTGGCAGTATCGAAGAACGCCAGCTCGGCGATCTCGCGGCCGGGCAGAAATGCATCGCGGCGGAAGCGGCGGACAACGAAACAGGCCACATGGTCGCCTGGAAAGACCCGATCGTTGAGATAGATGCCCATCAGCCGGGGCTCCTCCTCGACCGTTACAGCAGCCTCCTCGCGCAGCTCCCGCAGCGCCGCATCGTAGATGGTCTCGCCCCGCTCCACCCCACCGCCGGGCAGGAACCAGCCTGGCGCATAGGTGTGGCGCAGCAGCAGCACGCGGCCTTCGTCGTCCAGCACAACGCTGCGGGTGCCGAGCGTCAGACCGCGCACCTGCCGATACCATGGCTGCAGCACGAAGCGGGAGGCTGTCCTGAAGGCAATGCGCTTGATCATTCCTATCCGATAACCCGCGACCGATGCGCCGCCAAGCTTGAGTTGGCACGGCGATGGTTCTAATCCGGCTGGATGAGCACCGCCGTCACCATCCGGCCCGTCAGCGACAAGGCCGGGATCAGGGCCTTCCTCGATGTCCCATTCGCCATCTACGGGGAAGACCCCAACTGGGTGCCCCCGCTCTACCTCGAGCGCATGGACCATCTCAACCCGAAGAAGAACCCCTACTTCCGCCATGCAGAGGTCCAGCTCTTTCTTGCCGAAGTGAACGGGACACCGGTTGGCCGAATCTCTGCCCAGTACGACCGCCTGCGCAACGACCACCATCGCGACAGCGTGGGCCAGTTCGGATTCATCGACGCGCCGGACGATCCGGCCGTCTTTGCCGCACTCGCCGGGGCGGCGGGAGAGTGGCTGAGGGCACGAGGGGCCGTCCGGATACAGGGGCCCTTCAGCTTCTCGATCAATGATGAGACCGGCTGCCTGATCGACGGATTCGACACGCCGCCGTCAATGATGATGGGCCACGCGCGGCCTTACTACGGCCCCCGCATCGCAGAGCTGGGATTTGCCAAGGTCAAGGACACCATTGCCTATTCCATGGACCGCAGCATGAAGCTGCCGCGGGCGATGGACGCCATGTTCAATCGGGCCCTGGCGACGGACGACATCAAGGTGCGGCCGCTCGACAAGAAGAACCTCGAACGGGACCTGCGGATCATCATCGACATCTTCAACGATGCCTGGAGCGAAAACTGGGGCTTTGTGCCCTTTACGCCGGAAGAGATCACCAAGCTCGGCAATGACCTCAAGATGCTGGTGAAGGGCGACTACATCTCAATTGCCACCTATCAGGGCGAACCCGTGGCCATGGCCGTGACCCTGCCCAACATCAATGACTGGATCCTCGACCTCAAGGGCCGGCTACTGCCGTTCGGGCTTCCGAAGCTGTTGTGGCGCATGCTGTCCCGGCATCCGCGTTCGGTCCGCATGCCGCTGATGGGGGTCAAGAAGGCCTATCACGGCACAGCCATCGGGTCGGCCCTTGCACTGACGGTCATCGAAACGCTGCGCCGCTATCACGTGGCCCGCGGCACTGAGCAGGCCGAACTGTCATGGATCCTCGAGGACAACATGCCCATGCGCCGCATGATCGAGTCGCTGGGGGCGAGGCCCTACAAGACCTACCGTGTCTTCGAGAAGGACCTGTGATGGCGAAGCCCTGGAATGCCCTGATCCTTGCGGCAGGGCGCGGTCCCGACGACCCGATGGCCAAGGCCTATGGCGTGGCCAACAAATGCACCATCCCCATTGCCGGCAAGCCCATGCTGCTGCGCGTCGCCGAGGCACTCGAGACGTCTGGCGTGATCGGACCCATTGCTGTCTCGATCGAAGATCCCGGAATCGTGTCGGCCCTGCTCGGGGACAGGGCGCTCGCGCTCGCCCCTGCCCACAGCGCGCCCGCATCCGTGATGGCAGCCCTGGGCTCCGGCAAGCTGACCTATCCGGTGCTGGTCACCACCGGCGACCATGCCCTGCTGACGCCGGACATGGTTCGCCACTTCTGCGCCGAGTCAGCAGCCATCGATGCCGACTTCACGGCGGGACTGGCCACAGCCGAGACCATTCTCGCCGCCTATCCGGACTCGATCCGAACCTACTTCACCCTGGGGCCGGACCGTGTTTCGGGCTGCAATCTCTTCGCCGTGAAGAATGAGCTTGCGCTGAGCCTTCTCGATCGCTGGCAGTACCTCGAACAGGTGCGAAAGAAACCATGGCGCCTGATCGCCGCCTTCGGCATCTCTCCGCTCTTGCGCTTCCTGACCGGCCGACTTGACCTCGAACAGGCCTTTCAGATCGTGTCTGCGCGGCTTGGCCTGCTGGCACGGCCGGTGGTGATGCCTTTCGCGGAGGCGGCGATTGATGTCGACAAGCCCGCAGACAAGGAACTGGCCGAGCGCATTGCCGCCAGGCGCGGCTGATCAGCCCCAGCTCGCCACCAGCTGCCGGGCCTGCTGCAGGTCCACCGGGAAGTCCACTTCGCACCAGCGCAGACCGGTGATGGCGATGGTATTGATGTCGAGTTGCTTGGCCAGCGATCCCACCGCGGAGGGGAACCACTGCTTCAGGCCCGAGGGCTCGCGCATCGCCAGCTCCAGCTGCTTCGCATAGGCCTTCACCCCGTCACCGCGGAAGATGTAGAAGCCGATGGCCTCGGCATCCGTCGTGTCGACCGGCAGGGTCTTGCCGATCTCGGTGAGTCGGCCGTGGTCGAGCATGACCTTCATGTCATCAGGGTCGTAGGCATCTTTGCGATTGATGGCAACGGTCACCGGCCGCGGCTCCGCCGAGAGGAGGCGCTCCACCAGATCGGCGCGGAAAACGTTGTCGCCATTGACCTGGATGAAGTCGGTGGTCATTTCGCCCCGCGCCATCCAGCAGCTCGCCAGATTGTCGGCGACCGCATAGAAGGGATTGTAGACCGTGCGAATGCCGACCTTGAGGCTGCGGGCGATCTCCGCCAAGGCGGCTTCGATCCGGGCCGAGGCATAGCCGGTCACCACCACGAAATCACTGATCCCGCAGGCGGCAAAGGCATCGATCTGGCGGGCAATGAGGGTTCGGCCGTGAATGTCCAGCAGGGCCTTGGGCACCTCGGCGGTGAGCGGCAGGAGCCGCTTGCCCTGGCCTGCGGCAAGAATGATGACTCGCACGATGCTTGAACCCTGATATTGCGGACAGCTAGAAGGCCGTTTCAATCGCACTCGATTCCCGGGAAGTCAACGCGTGTTCAGTCTCGCCCACCTGTCCGACCTGCACCTGGGGCCGCTGCCCGAGGGTGCGGCCCGGCGGCATTTCGCGCTCAAGCGCTCGATCGGCGCGGCGAACTGGCGGCTCCGGCGTCACAAACAGCATGATTCCGCCGTGGCGGCAGCCCTGGCCATGGACATCCGGGCGGCCAATCCGGACCATGTCGCATGCACCGGGGATATCGTGAATGTGGCCGCCCATGCCGAATTTCCGGCCGCCGCCGCCTGGCTGGCGGATTTCGGTCCGCCGGACTGGATCAGTTTCGTTCCGGGCAACCACGACACCTATGTGCGGCTGAGCTGGGAAAACGGCCTGGTTCACCTGGCGCCCTATATGGATGGCGACATGAAGGTCAGGCTCACACAGACCAGCCACCAGATCGCCACACCCTTTCCCTACGTCCGCCTGCGCCGCAATGTGGCGCTCATTGGCCTGTGTTCCGGTGAGCCGCAAAATCTCTTCAAGGCCGCCGGGCGGCTGGGTGAGACCCAGCTTGAATCGCTCGCCAGCCTGCTGCGCGATCTGCGCGAACGCGGCTACGCCCGGGTGCTGATGATCCATCATCCGCCCCTGCCCGGGCTGGCTTCGCCACGCAAGGCCCTGGTGGACGCCGGCCCCCTTCGCGACCTGCTGGTCAGGGAAGGTGCCGAACTGGCGCTCCATGGACACAATCACGAGCCTATGCTGACCCCGCTCGAAACCCGCTTCGGCCTGCTGAACGTGTTGGGCGTGCCTTCGGCCTCGATCGCCCGCCCTACCCACCATCCCGCGGCAGCCTGGAACAACTACCGGATCACCCGCAGCGGCGGGAAATGGCTGACCCAGGTCACCGTCCGGTGCTGGAACGACGAACACCGCCACATGGAAACGCGCGATGAATTCGCCCTTTCAACCTGAGCCTTCACTGCGATACACTAAACAAATGAATGCGACGCTTCAGAAGTTTGGTTATCCGGCAGGTCTCGTGCGCGAGTACCGCCACTGGGCGGTCTTGCTGCGCCCGGCACAGGTGACGCTGGGCGCCCTCGTTCTTGCGGCCCTGTCCAACGTAACGGCATTCTCCGCCCTGCCCCCGGCTGCCTTCACGGAACTTCATCAGGTAACGGGCGACATCGGAGCAGGGCTTTCAAGGTTCCAGCCGCATGACCGTATCAACTACCTGATGCTGATGATGGTCGATCCGCATGTGCATTTTCATGTTTTACCGCGCTATGCGGTGGCGCAGCAGTTCGCGGGGGTGACCTTCGCCGATGCCGGCTGGCCCGGTCCACCGGATCTCAAGTCGGCCACCGCACTGGGCGAGGCACAATTCAACTCCCTCCGGGACAGCCTCAAGTCCTGCTGGCCCTCGAGCTGAAACCATTGTGCTGAAAATCATCGACCGCCACGTCCTCAAGCAGATTGCGACGCCGCTCGCCGGCGCGATGGCGATCGGCCTGCTCATGCTGCTGGCTGAGCGCATGGTGCGCCTGCTCGACAACACGCTGGGAAAGAAGAATTCCTTCGCAGTGGTTTTCGAGATGCTGGCCTATCTCGTACCGCATTATCTCGGCACTGCAATTCCGGCAGCGCTCTTTCTCGGCCTGCTGCTGGGTTTCGGCAAGATGTCGAACAATTCCGAGACCGATGCCTTCATGGCGGCCGGTATCGGCCTCAACCGGATGGCGCGGCCTGTGATCCTGCTCTCTGTTCTTCTGAGCGTCGCATCGCTTGCCATATTCGGCTGGGCCCAGCCCTATACGCGATACGCCTACCGTTCCGTCGTCTTCGACGTCAGCAAGGTAGATGTCTTCTACCTCGCACAGGAAGGCGTCTTCATGCAGACCGGGGATCGTACCTTCATTCTCGACGAACTGGACCGCAGCAAGAACTCCTTCGAGCGCGCCTTCATCTATGAGGACAAAGGCCCCGAAGGATCGGATACGATCACGGCGTCCAAGGGGTCGCTGATCGAAATCGCCGGAGACCGACGGCCGATTCTTCGGCTTGAGGAAGGACATCGCCTGACCTTCAAGCAGAAACCGTCACCCGGTGAGGCGACATTGCCGCCGCCTGAGGTGGCGGAATTCGCCATTGCCGACGCACCGCTGGGCAAGGTCAACAAGGACATTTTCCGGCCGCGTGGCGATGACCAGAAGGAATTGACGCTGCCCGAACTGGTCCAGCGAATCGACACTCCCCCGCGCAAGACCACTTCGGCGGAGGTGCGCGCCGAGCTGCACAAACGTCTCGTCAACGTGTTCAGCATGTTGGTCCTTCCCTTCCTCGCCATCCCGTTCGCGGTCGGTGGACGACGCAACAGGTCATCGGCACGCTTTGGCGTGGCGCTGGTTCTGATCATTGTCTACCACGAGGTGATCGAACAAGGCGGCGTGATCGCCGGCAAGGACCTCGCATCGCCCTGGCTGGCACTGTGGATGCCGTTTGGGTTGCTGACGGTCTTCGCCGCCTGGCGCTACTACAATGCCTGCTTCACGGTGAAACGCGATGCGGTGGACAAATCCTCGGAATGGCTGGGCGAAAAGACAAGTGCGCTGCGCAGCGGCTTGTTCAGCCGCCTGGGTTGGGAGACTCGCACGTGAAGATCCTGGCCTGGATGATGATCCGGATGATTGCCGCGCGGTTCATCGCCATCCTGCTAGGCATCTCCTTCTTCGTTCTGACGCTGGAGCTGCTGACCTACAGCAAGGACATCCTCGCCCTGCGGCCAGGCGAAATGTCGATTCTTCTCGAGTATGTCCTTGCGCGGGCGCCGCGAGTACTCTCCACCTTCCTGCCTATCAGCATGCTGCTGGCCATGTTGATGGCCCTGACCGAGCTCAGTTACCGGAACGAGATGACAGCCCTCTGGGCCGCCGGACTCTCGCCGGTCCGCCTCGTCGTTCAACTCCTCCCGCTGGCCCTGATCGCCGGCGGCCTGCAGTTCCTGCTCAACGACCAAGCCATTCCCTCAGCTGCGCCAACGCTGCGGGAATGGGCAGTGGGCGACTACGGCAGCGAAAAACTCAAAGTGGGCGAGAAGGATCCCATCTGGATGCGTGCCGGCACCGACATCTTGCGCGCCGGCAGTGCCAACCCCGAGTCGACCGAGCTGCGCGACGTGATCATCTTCCGCCGCGACGAGGACGGCCTGCTGCGCGAGCAGATCTATGCCGAGACGGCCTCGCTCGCGGGCGACCGATGGAATCTGGACAAGGTTGTGATCTACTATCGCGGCGCACTGACACCCAACAGACTCGACAGCCTCGTCTATTCCGGCGCCATGAAGCCGGCCGCGGCCGGTGCGCGCTCGGGTGCACCGGAAGAAATGTCCTTGCGCGATCTGAGCTACTTCATCGAGAATGCCGGCTTCGGCATCCGTCCGATATGGGTCTACGAGACCTGGTGGCACAAGCGCGTCTCGCTGTTCTTTTCTGCCCTCCTGATGATTGCTCTGGTCATCCCGCTGGCCAGCAGGTTCCGACGGGGCGGCGGATTGGGCGTGCTGTTCGCGGTAGGCGTCGGGCTGGGATTTATCTATTTCGTGGTGGACGGCATGGCCGTCACCATGGGCGAACTGGGCTTCGTCACACCGTGGCTGGCAGCCTGGGTCCCCGCCATCGGCTTCGGGGCACTGGCGGTGGTGCTGACACTGCGGGCCGAGAAGGTCTGACGGCGAAGGTTGACGCTGCCCCCTGCCATCTCCATAGAGACTGCGACTTAGCGGATGACACCCAGAATTGACCAAGCCTGATTACACGCCCGGCAGCCCCATGCCCTATTGCCTCGTCGGCCAGACCGGTCCATCGCTTTTCGGACTGACCACTGCCGATCGCACCCGGCGCCTCATGGCGCGCGCCGGCGCCGGTCGAGAATTGACCCTCGACCAGGCTTCGGCGCAGGCCGGCCCGGTCCTCATGGTCCGGGCCGACGCCGCCATCGATCAACCCTTGATTCCGCTGCTTCTGTCGTCAAACCGCCTGGTGTTGGTCGGCGAGGGCGTCGACGGGGACGTGCCGCTTGCAATGCAGGTGCCCGGACCCTCGGCCGCATCCGCCTGTGATGTTCTCCTGGGCAAGGCCGAGAGCATCGGGGGCGAGACGCTGGACCGCCGCAAACCGGCAGACCTGAAGGCCGACTTCTGGAAGGCACTGCGCAAACGCGAGACTCCCTATGCTTTCGCCGTCTCCGCCGGCAATGCCAAGGCCGTGGAGTGGCGCATGTTCATGGGAACCTACAAGGGCGCCACGGATCTGGTCACCAAACATGTCTGGCCGGTGCCCGCCTTTCACGCCACGCGCTACCTTGCACCACGCGGCATCACCCCGAACATGGTGACGACCGTGGCCGCAGTCTGCACGGTGCTGGCTTTCTGGCTGTTCCTGAAGGGGCACTTCGCGGCCGGATTGGTCTTTGCCTGGGCCATGACCTTTCTCGACACTGTCGATGGAAAGCTTGCGCGCACCACGCTGACCTCCAGCAAGTGGGGCGACATCTTCGATCATGGCATCGACCTGGTGCACCCGCCATTCTGGTACATCGCCTGGGCCCTGGGCCTCGGTGCTGCCGGATTCTCGTGGGACGCAGTAACCTTCTGGTGGGTGATCGGCGCTATTCTGGGTGGCTATGTCATCCAACGCCTGTTCGAGGGAATCGCAATCAAGTGGCTGGGACTGGAGATCCATATCTGGCGTCCGGTGGACACGCTGTTCCGGCAGGTGACAGCGCGGCGCAATCCGAACCTGGTGCTGCTCACCGCCTCGCTGCTGATCGGCCGGCCAGACTGGGGTCTGATCGCCGTGGCCATCTGGACGGTGCTGTGCCTGGTGCTGCATGGCCTGCAGCTCATGCAGGCACTGGCCGCCAAGCGCAGGCTGGGTCAGCTCACCTCGTGGATGACCGCCCGGTGACACGAGCCGGCCTGATCGTCAATCCGCGGTCCGGAAAGTCCAGCGGCAAGGGTCTGGCGCTGGCCGGCATGCTGCGTCCGACCGGCAATGTCTCGATCAAGATCATTGATCGCTTCGACATGATCGAAGGCCTCGTCGACGAGCTTGCCACCGAGGGCGTAAGCGACCTCTTCATCAGTTCCGGCGACGGCACGATCCAGGCGATCCAGACCATCCTGGCCGAGCGCAGGCCCTTCCCCCGCTTGCCGCGCCTCGCCCTGCTGCCGCATGGCACCACCAACATGACGGCAGCCGACCTCGGCTTTCATTACAGGCCATTGGCGGCCCAGGCCGATTTCATCCGTGAACTGAAACACACGGACTTGCGCGCCCGCCCGACGGTGCGTTGCGTGAATCCGCGCGATGGCAGTCCGCGCCATGGCATGTTCGTGGGCTGCGGAGCGGTGGCTGATGCCACGCGCTTCACCCAGATCGCGTTCAATGCCAAGGGCGTGAAGGGCGGCTACGGAGTCTTTGCGACCCTCACCGGTTCGGTGATCCGTTCGCTCTTCACCAAACCCGATCCCACCGATACGACCCGTTTCGACCGGCCCTATCCGGTGCGTGTCGAAGCCGAGGGCCATCGTTATGCCGATGGCAATCAGCTGCTGATGCTGGCCACCACGCTGGAGAAGCTGGTGCTCAACACGCGGCCTTTCTGGGGCGGCAAGACCGGCCCGATCCGCGTGACCACCTTTCCGTATCCCGTGCCCTCCATCCCCCGCTGGCTCCTGCCCATGATGTATGGCAGCGAGGACCGCAAGTTCCCGCAGGGCGCGGTGAGCTTCTGCACCCCGGCGCTGGAGGTCACCACACCGGTGTCCTTCGTCATCGATGGCGAATTCTTCGAGCCGCCGGTGGGTGAACCCCTGCGTCTCGAAACCGGCCCCGTCTTCACCTATGTTTGCCGGTGAATGAACGCCGCCGAGACATTGCTGGCAAGGTCGCTCGAACAGCCTGTTCCGCCCGAGATCGCGGCGATGGCCAGCCACGTGCGCAGCGCCCATGACGGCGTCATGGCCGTATTGGC
>JBGSNJ010000441.1:0-6593 GCA_041739715.1 Aestuariivirga sp. | reverse complement strand
GCGGCATTGGCGTGCTCGTCAATTTATCGCACGAGTCACAGCATTCCGCGTTGCTCAAAGATAAGCGCTGGAATGACCTGGCCGCGCCGGATGGCGAAGCTCACATTGTCCACCGCCGTGAGGCCGGCGAAGGTCTTGACCGCGTTCTCGATACCCAGGGGCTCCGTTCCTGCGGCGGTTTCGCGGTCCGGCGCCTGCGGCAGGCGTGGCCTGCCGAACCAACCCTGCGCGAATTCGGTGTAGCCGACGATCCCTGCCGGCCGCAGCCATAGCACCAGCAGCATGGCAAGGCTGACGCCGACGATCGGCACGCCGAAAATCTCGGGAACATGAATTGGCCCCAGGGTAAAGCCACGTTCGAACTCCTGCAGCACTTCCTGCAGAACCATCACGAGCCCGACGCCCACCACGGCGCCGGTCACAGTACCCATGCCGCCGAGGATCAGCATCGCGACATAGATGAAGGCCATGTGAAAATAGAAGTCCTTCGGGGTGAATGCGCCCAGCATATGGCCGTAGAGCGCGCCTGCCACGGCGGCAAGGCTGCCGGAGACTATCCAAGCCACGTAGCGCATGCGCTGCGGGCTGACCCCGAGTGTCAGAGCTGCCGTTTCGTTGTCACGTACCGCTTGCATCATCAGGCCGTAGCGGCTGTCCTTGTAGAGCCGTGCCGCCAGGATGAAGAGACAGGCAAACACGAGGGCAAGCGTGATGTCGGTCGCCCGCGGCACGCCGTAAAAGGCCTGGTTGCCGCGCGTGAAATCGCGCGCCGCGGCCAGCACCGAGTAGACGACGATGAGAAAGCCCAGCGTGGCGATTGCGGCGGAGGCGCCGTTGAGGCGGGCGATCGGCAATCCCGACACCGCCGCCAGCAGCAGACCGGCGAGGAGAACGATCCCCAGGGCGAGAGGGACGGCCAGTTCATGTCCGGCCAGCCACGCCGGGAGATTGGGCAATGCGGTGCGCTGCAAGGCCGTTGGCATGGTGAGCCAGGCGGAGACATAGGCGCCAACAGCCATGAAGGCGGTATGCCCGAAGGAGACGACTCCGGAATTGCCGCTGAAGATCTGAAAGGCCAGCACGGCGCAGAGATTGACGCAGTAGAGCGTCATGAGCCTCTGGCCTGAGAGGCCCAGGACGAGCGCCACCGCGGCCGTGATGCAGCAGAGCAGCGCCGCAAGCGCCACCGCCTCCAGGGCCGGCTTCAGCAATGGGTGGAAACCCTTCATCTCGGCGCGCTTCACCCCTGACGGCTGCAAGGCCGTTCAGCTCAACGGAAACAAAGTTCAACAGAGCAGTATTGCCATGTCAACAGAATTTCTATATGCGCGGAAGCAGCAGCGGAGTGAAAAAATCCGTTCAGAGCCAAGCGACGTCAAGCCTGGAGGCATGACTTGGACATTGCACAAGAGCTGTTGCGCGCGCAGGACCCGCAACCGGTCGGCGAAGAGCGCCTGGGGAGCGCGAGCCCGTTTCTGCTGATTGCAGACCATGCCGGCAATGCGGTGCCCGAGAGGCTGGGCGACCTCGGCATCTCGCCTGCGGATCTCAACCGTCACATCGGCATCGACATCGGCATCCATGGCGTTTCGCAGCGGCTCTCCGGATTGCTGGACGCTCCCTACATCTTCCAGCGCTATTCCCGCCTGGTCATCGACTGCAACAGGCCGCCGGGTCACCCGACCTCGATCGCGCTGCTCAGCGACGGAACGCGCGTTCCCGCCAACCAGAACCTGTCCGCGGCACAGGCTGCGCGGCGCGAACAGGAGATCTTCTGGCCCTACCAGAAGTCGATCGCCGGGCAGATTGCCCGGATGAGGCTCTCCGGCAGGGCTCCTGCCGTCATCGCCATGCACAGCTTCACGCCACGGCATGGCGACTATCCCGCACCGCGGCCATGGCACATCGGGGTTCTCTTCAACCGCGACGACCGGCTGGCCCGGCCGCTGATTGACCTCCTCGAGGCGGAGGGTGATCTGACGGTTGGCATCAACGAGCCCTATGCCGTCGACGACAGCGGCGACTACGCCGTTCCGGTTCACTGCGAGAAGGGCGGCCTGCTTCATGTCGAACTCGAGATCAGGCAGGATCTGATAGACGGGACGGCGGGTCAATCGGCGTGGGCCAACCGCCTGGCACGCCTGTTGCCTCTGGCTCTCGAGGCTGCAGCCGCGGCTGCCATTGTCGACAGGGCGGGATGACGGCCATGAAGAAACAGCGCTTCCTGTTCCTTGGCCATCAGGACCTCTCCGGGATGTTGCGCGGCAGGTCAGTTCCCCAGGAACGCCGCAAGATGGCCTTGGCGCAGGGCCTTCCCTGGGTGCCGGGTAACTACTCGATCGGCCCGACCAACATTATCCCGGCAGACAATCCATTCGGCCAACAGGGTGAGATCAGGCTTCTGCCCGATCAGGACGCGATGCTTGCGCTTCCTGCCCATGACGGCAAGCCTGCCTTCGACGTCGTCCTGTGCAATGCGCGCCTGCATGATGACGCGCCATGGCCCTATTGCCCGCGGACTGCGCTGAAGACGGCCATGGATCGCCTCGAGGACGAGGCGGGCCTGACGATGAAGGTGGGCTTCGAGCACGAGTTTTCCGTCAAAGGCCTCAATCAGATCGCTCACCCGGCCTATTCGGTTGCCTCGGGCCGCGCCATCTCACCGCTCGCCGGGCACGTGTTGCAGGTGCTGGCGAAATCCGGCATCCGGCTGGAGCAGTTCCAGGCCGAGTACGGTACGGACCAGTTCGAGATTTCTTCCATGCCGGCCGACCCGCTCGCCGCCGCCGACCGCGTGGTGTTGACCCAGGAAGCGATCCGCGACGGTGCCCGACTGTTCGGCCTGCATGCGAGCTTCATCCCGAAGCCCGCGCCCAATGCCGCCGGTAACGGCGTGCACATCCACTTCAGCCTGTACCGCAAAGGCCAGCCCGTCACGGCCGCACAGGATTGGCTGACGGATGTTTCCGCGCCATTCGTGCAGGGCATACTGGACGACGCCGAGTCAATCGTGCCGTTCACATGCCTCTCCGCCAATTCCTACCTGCGGCTGCGTCCCAACAGCTGGGTCGGGCCCTATGTCTGCGTCGGCCTCCGAAACCGGGAAGCGATGATCCGCCTGGTGCCCCGACAGCCCGATGGCGACGGCCGCCATCCGCAGGCCTCGCTGGAATTCCGTGCCAGCGATGGCACGGCCAATGTCTACCTGGCGCTGGCCGCACTGATCGGAGCAGGGCTGGACGGTCTCAAGCGGCAGAAGGCGCCGATCAATGTGGCGAAGAATCCGGAGCTTCTCGGCGACCAGGAGCGCAAGCGACTGGGACTTCGGCTATTGCCGCAGTCCCTGCCGGAGGCATTGAATGCCTTTGATGCCAAGGTTGCATCGTCCTGGCTCGGAGCGGAGCTCGTCGAGGCCTATCTCGCCTGCCGCCGCGAGGACGCAAGGCAGTTCTGCAACATGAGCGACGAGGAAGCCGCAACCGTTCTCCAACGTGTCTATTGACGCGACCTGCTATTCCGACACGCCTTTGCCCAAGCCAACGTCCCGGTTTGATTCGCTTGCCCATGGCGCACCGGTTCCGGTGTCCGGAAGATCCTCCCGCCGCACGTTCTGATGCAGATGCGTCTTCGCGATGAAGTGCGCCGTGATAGGCGCCGTGAGCAACAGGAACAGGGTGATCAGAAGCTCGTGCAGCGATAGGACGCCGCGATCGAACAGCGCACTCAGCATGGAGGCGATCAGCACGCCGCCCACGCCCAGCGTGGTCGCCTTGGTAGGGGCGTGCAGCCGCGTCATGGGACTTGGCAGCTTGATCAGGCCATAGGATCCCACCAGGCCGAAGAATCCGCCGATCACGAGGAACGCGGCAATGAGAATGTCGGGCCAGAGTTCCATGTCAGGTTCACTCGATGACGTTGCCGCGCAGCATGAAGCGTGCGTAGGCGACTGTTGATACGAAGCCGACCATGGCGATGATCAGCGACAGCTCGAAATAGACCGCTGTTTGCGACAGAATTCCGTACAGCACGGTCAGAGCAATGCCGTTGATGACCATGGTATCGAGAGCCAGGATGCGGTCGCCGAGGCTCCTTGACCGGGTGATGGTCCACATGTTCATCACGAGGCCGGACGCGTAGCAGCCGATGGCGAAGTACAGGGCAATGGCTATCACTCGAAGATCTCCTTCAGACGGCTTTCATAGCGGCTCTTGATTTCGTCACGTACCGCATCGGGGTCGGGCGCATCGAGGCAATGGACAAGCAGGGCGCGGCCGCAGGCGGACACGTCGCTCGAGACGGTTCCGGGCGTCATGGTGATCGTGCCCGCCAGTACCGTGATCGCTTCGGGCGATCTCAGATCCAGCGGTATGACCACCCAGGCACTGCGCAGACTGGCGTTGCGTCGAAACAGGATCAGACGGGCCACGACGAGGTTGGCGACGCAGATGTCCCACAGGACGACCATGGCATAGGCGACGAATTTCAGCGGCCGCCGAAGCTTCGGCCGATTGGGCCAGTAGGCGCTGGTCAGGATCGGTATGGCGATGCCAAGCAGCAAGCCGAGCAGCAGGCTGCCGGTGGATACCTCGTTGACTAGCATCTGCCAGATGCCGACCAGCAGAAGCGTCAGAAGGGGGTGGGGAAGAAGCCGTGCGATCATTGCTGTGTCTCGCCCAGCTGCGGCAGGACGGCGCTGATGTAGGCGGCGGGATCGTAGACCTGTGCCGCGGTGTCGGTCAGAAAGGTCAGCACGGGGCCGGCAAGCAATGTGAGTGCGGCCATGCTGCCGAGGAGACCGAATGCCGCCACGAAGGTCAGGCGCGATCCGTTGCCTTCGGCCGGCTCCGAAGCGGTCTCTCCTGTCACCTGCCAGAACAGGATGCTACCGGCACGGGCAAGGCCGACGACCAGCACAAGCGACGTGAAGAGGATGATCGCCCAGACCATCCAACCTGACTCGGTTCCCCGCACCCCGGAGAGGATCAGAAGCTTGCCGATGAAGCCCGACAGCGGCGGCAGGCCGGCCACGCCGATTGCACTTGCCAGGAAGAGAGACGACACCAGGCCACCCTGCATGATTGCCGGCGCAGGAACGAGACGGTCGTCACGGTCCGGCCGGCGGGATCTCACGAGGTCCACCACGAGAAAGAGCAAGGCGCAGGACAGGGTAGAATGGATCATGTAGTAGAGCGCAGCAGCCGTCGCGCGGGGGGTGAAGACCCCGAGGGCAATCAGCATCGTTCCAACCGAGCCGACGGTCGCCAATGCGGCGAGCCGGCCAAGCGACCGTGCACCCAGCACGCCGATCGCGCCAATGACGAGCGTCGCCATGGCAAGCGGCGGCAGCCAGGACTGGGCGAGATCGCCCGTCGCCGCCGCAGGAGCGAAGATGAGTGCGAAGACGCGGAGGATCGCGTATACGCCGACCTTCGTCATGATCGCGAAAAGCGCGGCAACAGGGCCTGGCGCCTCCGCATAGGTGGAAGGCAACCAGAAGTGAAGCGGGATCAGCGCGGCCTTGACCGCAAACACCAGGAGCAGGAGGACGGCAGCGACCCGGATGAGGGCCGTGTTGTCGGCGGGGATCTCGGCCACCCGCACGGCGAGGTCAGCCATGTTCAGCGTGCCGGTCACAGCATAGATCGTACCGAGCGCGAAGAGAAACAGTGTGGAGCCGAGCAGGTTGTAGACCACATACTGCACGCCGGCCTGCAGCCGCTTCTGCCCGCCGCCGTGAACCATGAGTCCGTAGGACGCGATCAGCAAGACCTCGAAGAACACGAAGAGGTTGAAAAGGTCTCCGGTCAGGAAGGCGCCGGACAGTCCCAACACCTGAAACTGCAGGAGCGCATGGAAGTGGCGCCCGCGACGGTCCCAACCTGACCCGATGGCGTAGACAACCACGGCCAGTGCGATCGCCGCCGTCAACACGAGCATGATCGCTGCCAGCCGGTCGAGCACCAGCACGATGCCGAAGGGCGCCGGCCATGCACCGAGTTCGTAGGTCTGAATGGCGCCTGAGCCGCTTTGCGCAAGAAGCCAGATGTTGATCAGGAGGAGAAGCGAGATGCTCGCGACCGAGAAGATGCGCGCCAGCTCCAGATGATGGCGCATCGACATGATCATGATGGCGCCCACCAGCGGTGGCAGCAGAAGAGGAGCCGCGATCAGGTGGTTCATGCCTGGTCCCTTCCGCCCACATCGTCATCGCGGGTATCGATCCGGTCGTCGTGCGCGGTGAGATAGGAGCTGAGCGCCAGCACGACGACGACGGCTGTCATGCCGAAGGAAATGACAATCGCGGTGAGGACGAGGGCCTGCGGCAGTGGGTCGGTATAGGCTGCCGTGTCGCCGGTCCAGATCGGAGGCAGGTTCAAGGCAAGTCTTCCCGACGAAAACAGAAAGAGGTTCACCGCATAGGATAGGAGCGAGATCCCCAGGATCACGGGAAAGGTCCTCAGGCGCAGGACGAGGTAGGTTCCGCCGGCGGCAAGAACTCCGACGGCGATGGAAACAAGATACTCCATCTACGCTTTCTCCGGTTGCGCCGTACGGGACGGGTCGACATCCATCGGGTAGGGGCTCGGTCGCTC
>JBGSNJ010000401.1:0-1892 GCA_041739715.1 Aestuariivirga sp. | reverse complement strand
GCGGGCGGTGATGCGGTCGATGCGGTTGCGCAGAGCTACCGGAAGGGCGTCATGCGCCTTCTCCAGATCGCTGCCAAGCCGGTTCGCGAGCGACATCAGCGGGCCGTTGGCACGCCGCCACGCCTCGGCCAGCGCCGCGATTTCAGGCGCGGGATCGGCATGGGGCACGGGAAGTGCAGTCGAGGCGGCAAGGGCGATCTGATCCATCCCCAGCAGATGGTAAGACGCCTGCCCCTGCACAAGTCCCCCCGCCGTCAGTCCGCCTGTTCCACCCGGCCCACCACGCCCTCCCAGGCGCCACGCTGCAGATCCATGCCCAGCACGCGCTCGGGGTTGGTGGGGGGCGGCATTTCCACCCCCTCCAGGCGGCAAAAGCCGAAGCGGCGGTAATAGGGAGCGTCGCCCACCAGCATCACCCTTTCCCAGCCCAGACGCCGCGCCTCGGCCAGGGTTTCGTGGATCATAAGGCCCCCCAGCCCCTCGCCCTGTCGCGTCGGGTGGACAGCCACCGGGCCCAGGAGCAGCACCGGCCTGCCCGCCACCTGCACTGGCCAGTAACGGATCACCGCCGCCAGGGTGCCGTCGCCATCGCGCGCCACGGTGCAAAGGTCCTTCACCGGCGCCACGCCGTCGCGCAGGCGATAGGAGGACAGCGCCGTGCGACCCGGCGCGAAGCAGAGATCGTACAGCGCCTCCACCTCCCACCAGTCGGCCTCGGTCTCTTCCTCCAGCCTGTAGGCCATCGCCCTGCCCGTTCGAATCCCTCTGGCGCGCCGGGTAGCATGGCCCTAGGTCAGGTTCAAACCGCGAGAGATCAGAATGTTCTACCGACCTTCCGAGGGCCACGGCCTCAGCCACAACCCGTTCAACGCCATCGTCACGCCGCGACCGATCGGCTGGATTTCCTCGACCGGCCCGTTCGGTGACAATCTGGCGCCCTACTCCTTCTTCAACGCAGTGGCCTACACCCCGCCGCAGGTCATCTTCGCCTCGACCGGGGTGAAGGACTCGCTGCGCAACGTGCTGGATACCGGCGTCTTTGCCGTCAACATCGTGGAAGAGGCGATGCTGGACGCGATGAACGTCACCTCGGCCGCGCTGCCGCGCGAGGTGGACGAGTTCGAGCGGGCCGGCGTCCGCCGGGCGCCCTGCGTCACGATCCCCTGCCCGCGCGTCGAAGGCGCGCCGGCCGTGCTGGAATGCCGGCTGGAGCAGGAGATCATGCTGCTTGGCCGCGACAACGTGCTGGTGATCGGCGAGGTGACCGGAATCCATCTGCGGGACGATTGCCTGGTGGACGGGCGCTTCGACGTGACCCGGTTCCGCCCCGTGGCGCGCCTCGGCTACCGCGACTACACTGTGGTGCGCGAGGTCTTCGAGAAGCTGCGGCCCGACGACCGTCAGGCGTGATCCAGCCACAGGCTGGACAGTGCCTCGGCGTTCAGCCCCATGGCCAGAAGAACCAGCGCAAGCACCAGCACGAAGAACAGCGCGTCGTGGCGCGCATCCCAGACCCCGTTGCGCCAGGCCAGCCAGGCCAGCAACGGATGCGCCAGCAGGATCGCCACCGCCTGGCCGATCAGCGCGCCGGCCAGCCCTCCGACGGAGGCCCCGATCAGGAACAGCCCGGTCTGCAGCACCGCCCGCGCGAGGGTGACGAAAAAGAAGCTCCGGGAGTCCCCCGCGGCCAGCGCCGCCTGGTCATAGCTGAGCCCGATCGCCAGGGGCATCAGCACGCAGGACAGCGCAACCGCGATGGCGCCCGCCTCCTCGTAGGCCGGGCTGTAGAGAAACTGCACGATCGACACGCCCGCGAAGGCAAAGATGGCCAGCAGCGCCACCAGAACCGCCGTGAGCCCGTAGCGCAGGCGCCGCATCCGCACGCGCACGGC
>JBGSNJ010000400.1:0-3705 GCA_041739715.1 Aestuariivirga sp. | reverse complement strand
GTTTTCCCGCGGAAGTGGCGCCGCTGGTGGGCGAACTCAACGACGTGCTCGCCATGCGCGAGAAGTCACTCGACCGCGCCCGCCGCCGTGCCGGCGATCTCGCCCATGGGCTGAAGACCCCCTTGACCGTTCTACAGGCGGTCGCGCGCGACATTCGTGGCCACAAGCTTGCCGAGGAGGCGGCCGAGATCGAGGAACAGGCCGATGCCATGAATCGTCACATCGAGCGGGCGCTGGTCCGCGCGCGCCTCTCCAGTGGACGGGGCCATGCGGCGGCCAACCTGGAGACCGTTGCACGGAAAGTTGCGGATGCCCTGTCGCGCATGCCGGGAGCGGAGGACCTCGACTTCGACATCAGGGTGCCTGCCGGGACCCGCATTCCCATGGAACAGGGCGATCTCACCGAGCTTCTCGGCAACCTGATGGACAATGGCCGCAAATGGGCCGCCTCGCGCGTCCGGCTGCGCTTCGAGGACGGCGCGATCACCATCGAGGACGACGGCCCCGGTGTGCCGGATGCCGAACTGGAGCGAATCCGCGAGCGCGGCCGGCGGTTGGACGAAACCAAGCAGGGATCGGGCCTGGGCCTGTCGATCGTCGAGGACATTGCCGACATCTATGGCTTGCAGCTGATCTATGGTCGCTCCGAACTGGGTGGACTGAAGGTCACTGTCCGGCTCTGACTTGCATTTCCCGGCGGATTTTGCTTAAACCCGCCCGTTCAAGCCGCCTGGCCTGTAAAGGGCATGCCATGGCGGCTTAATAATGCTTTGAAAGGACTAAGCAAAATGCCCAAGATGAAAACCAAGTCTTCCGCCAAGAAGCGGTTCAAGACGACCGCCTCCGGCAAGATCAAGGCCGGACAGGCCGGCAAGCGCCACGGCATGATCAAGCGCAGCAACAAGCAGATCCGCAACCAGCGCGGCACCACGATCCTGGCCCCGGGCGACGAGCGCCTGGTCAAGATCCACATGCCCTACGCGCGCTGACACGAGGAGACTGACACATGCCACGTTCCAAAGGCGGGACCGTCGCGCGCAAGGCGCACAAGAAGGTCATCAAGCAGGCGAAGGGCTATTTCAGCCGTCGCAAGAACATTTTCCGCGTCGCGGTGCAGGCAGTCGAGAAGGCCGACCAGTATGCCTATCGCGACCGGCGCACCAAGAAGCGGAATTTTCGCGCCCTGTGGATTCAGCGCATTAACGCCGCGACCCGTGACCTCGGCCTGACCTATGGCCGATTTATTCACGGCCTGGCCAAGGCCGGGATCGAAGTGGACCGCAAGGTCCTCGCCGATCTTGCCGTGCATGATCAGGCCGCCTTCGCCGCTCTCGTCGAAAAGGCGAAGGCCGCGTCGTAAGCGGATCACGCACGTCCATTCCGGATACCTTGACCGGGTCATGTTGGCGCGCAACGCCGATGGGCCCGGTCATTTCATTTTCAAGGACATGAGATGAGTCTCGAGACCCTCGAACAGGATATCCTCGCGCAGGTTTCCGCCGCTTCCGACGAAGCGGCCATCGAAGCGGTGCGCGTCGCGGCGCTTGGCAAGAAGGGCGCGATCTCCGAACGCATGAAGTCGCTGGGCAGCATGAGCCCCGACGAGCGCCGCGAGGCCGGTGCCGCGCTCAATCTGCTGAAGGACCGCGTCAGCGAAGCCCTCGGCGTCCGCAAGGCCGCGCTGCAGGAGGCCGCCCTCGAGGTACGGCTTGCCGCCGAGAAGATCGACGTGACCCTGCCGGTGCGGCCGCAGGGCTCAGGCACCGTGCATCCGGTGTCGCAGGTCTGGGAGGAAGTGGTGCAGGTCTTCGGCGACCTCGGCTTCGCCGTGGCCGAGGGCCCGCATATCGAGGACGACTTCCACAATTTCGATGCGCTGAACATTCCGCCCGAGCATCCGGCGCGGCAGGAGCACGATACCTTCTTCTTCAACGAGAAGCCGGACGGCGCGCGCATGCTGCTGCGCACCCACACCTCGCCGGTGCAGATCCGCACCATGCTGGCCTCGAAGCCGCCGGTGCGCATCATCGCGCCGGGCCGCACCTTCCGCTGCGACTCGGACATGACGCACACGCCCATGTTCAACCAGATCGAGGGCCTGATGCTCGACGAGACGACCACGCTGGCCAATCTGAAGTGGGTCCTGACCGAATTCTGCAAGGCCTTCTTCGAGGTCGATGACGTGAAGATGCGTTTCCGCGCCTCGCACTTCCCCTTCACCGAGCCTTCGATGGAGGTGGACATCAACTATGCGCGCGAGGGCGGTCAGCTGAAGATCGGCCAGGGCGACAAGTGGCTGGAGATCCTTGGCTCGGGCATGGTGCATCCCAATGTCATCCGTGCCGGCGGCATGGACCCCGACAAGGTCCAGGGCTGGGCCTTCGGCATGGGTCTCGACCGCATCGCCATGCTGAAATACGGCATCCCGGACCTGCGCGCCTTCTTCGAGGCCGACCTGCGCTGGCTGCGCCACTACGGATTCCGGGCCCTGCAGGTGCCGACGCTCGCGGGAGGACTGTCATGAAATTCACGCTCTCCTGGCTGAAGGATCATCTCGACACGACCGCGTCGCTCGACGAGATCTGCGAGGGTCTCGTCGGCGTGGGCCTCGAAGTGGAAGAAGTCGGCGCGGCCTCGCATCTCGATGCCTTCACCGTCGCCCATGTGACGCAGGCCGAGAAGCATCCGAATGCCGACAAGCTGCGCCTCTGCGTGGTCGAGACCCGGGACGGCGTGAAGCAGGTGGTCTGCGGAGCACCCAATGCGCGCGCCGGCATCAAGGCCATCATCGCATTACCCGGCGACATCATCCCGGCGACCGGCGCGGTCTTCGCGCCGGCCAGCATCCGCGGCGTCGAATCTCAGGCCATGCTGTGTTCCGAACGCGAGCTGCTGATTTCGGACGAGCACAACGGCATCATCGAGCTCTCCGGCGACTGGCCGGTGGGCACCCCCGCCGCCGTGGCCTTGGGCCTCGACGATCCGATGATCTATGTGAAGGTGACGCCCAACCGGCCCGACGCGCTGGGCGTCTATGGCATCGCGCGCGATCTCGCCGCCAAGGGCCTGGGCAAGCTGAAGCCGCTCAAGGCCGCGCCGGTCGCCGGTGCTTTCGAGTCGCCCATCAAGGTCTCGCTCGACTTCCCGGCCGGTGACGCAAGACCCTGTCCGCTCTTCGTCGGGCGTTACATCCGCAGCGTGAAGAACGGCCCGTCGCCCGAATGGCTGCAGCGCCGTCTCAAGGCCATCGGCCTTCGCCCGATCTCGGCCCTGGTGGACGTGACGAACTACATCACCTTCACTTATGGCCGGCCCCTGCATGTCTTCGACGCCGACACGGTGAAGGGGAACATCCATGCGCGGCTTGCGAAAGACGGCGAGACCATCGCGGCGCTCGACGGCAAGACCTACACGCTCACACCCGACATGACCGTCATCGCCGACGATGCAGGTCCGGAGGCCATCGCCGGCATCATCGGCGGCGCGCAGTCGGGCTGCTCGGAGGCCACCGTCAACGTGTTCCTGGAGTCAGCCTACTTCGATGCCCTGCGCACGGCCGCCACCGGCCGCAGACTCGGCATCAATTCCGATGCGCGCTATCGCTTCGAGCGCGGCGTCGATCCGGCCTTCACGCCGGCGGGCGCCGAGATCGCCACGCGCATGATCCTCGACCTCTGCGGCGGCGAAGCCTCGAGGATCGTCATG
>JBGSNJ010000360.1:0-2288 GCA_041739715.1 Aestuariivirga sp. | reverse complement strand
CTGCACCTGACGCCGCGGCACTATGCCTATCTGAAGATTTCCGAGGGATGCAACAACCGCTGCTCCTTCTGCATCATCCCCTCCATCCGCGGCGATCTCGTTTCCCGCCCCGTGGCCTCGGTGCTCTATGAGGCCGAGCGGCTGGTCAAGGCCGGCGTCAAGGAACTGCTGGTCATCAGCCAGGACACCAGCGCCTATGGCGTCGACATCAAATATGGGACTTCGAAGTTCCACGGCCGCGAGGTACGCGCGAAGTTCTACGACATGGCCCAGGAACTGGGTGATCTCGGCGCCTGGGTGCGGATGCACTATGTCTATCCCTACCCGCATGTGGATGACGTCATCCCGCTGATGGCTGCCGGCAAGATCCTTCCCTACCTCGACATTCCCTTCCAGCACGCAGCGCCCGCTGTTCTGAAGGCCATGCGCCGCCCGGCCAACCAGGAAAAGGCGCTCGACCGCCTGGCCGCATGGCGCAAGATCTGCCCCGACATCGCCATCCGCTCCACATTCATCGTCGGTTTCCCCGGCGAGACCGAGGAAGATTTCGAGTACCTCTTGTCCTGGCTGCGCGAGGCGCGCCTGGAGCGCGTCGGCTGCTTCAAGTACGAGCCCGTCTCCGGCGCCAGGGCCAATGACCTGGGTCTTCCGCAGGTGCCCGATGCAGTGAAGCAGGAGCGTTGGGACCGGTTCATGGAAGCTCAGCAGCAGATCTCCGCCGCGATCTTCCAGTCCAAGGTCGGCCGCGAGATCGACGTGCTGGTGGACGAGATCGACACCGAGAACGACGCGGCCATCGCGCGCTCGCCCTGGGATGCGCCGGAGATCGACGGCAATGTCTTCCTGCCCGGCGAGACCGGCCTCAAGCCGGGCGACATGGTGCGCGTGCGCATCGTCGAGGCCGAGGACTACGACCTCGTCGGCGAAAGGGTCTAGACCTCCGGATAGTCCTTGCCTTCGCCGAAGAAATAGAAATGGCTGGTGGCGATGCTGCTGGTCACGAAAATCGTCAGCAGCGAAAAGAACACGGCCAGCACCCCGGCACCGGCGGTCAGCCACGGAATCTTGAGTGCCTCCTGCGCGGCCAGGGCGCCGCCGGACAGGCCATTGCCGATGGCGAGTGCGAAGATCAGCCAGAAGGTGAATCCCAGATAGCGCAGGCTGTTGCGCCGCGTGGCGCGCCAGGCCGCGGCGAGACCGTAATCCGGGTTGTCGACGGCCACGGCGGGCAAGGCACTCGACAGGCGGTACAAGGTGAACAGCGCGAAGAGCCCGAGTAGGACGGCCACGGCAATGCCGATGGGCTGGCCCGCGGGCCCGAGCAGTTCGCCGGCCGCCAGCATCTGCATCACGGCCGTCGCCACGCCCGCGATGAGCGCGACGATGATGCCGATGATCACGAAGCGGAACAGATAGCGCCACACGACTCCGTCGAGACGGAACCACCCCAGTCCCCTCGGCGACTCCGACAACAGCAGGCGGCGGTGCCAGTTCACGCTGAATGAGATGGAAGCGATGAGGTTGAACAGGCCAAGCACGGCAGCCGCCGCATAGAGCCTGGGCGTAGGAGCGCTCGGATCGGGCAACACGCCCTTGAACACGCCGTAGTGAAGTGCCGCCATCAGCGGCAGCTGCAGGATGAGCCAGCCCAGCAGGAGCCGCAGGCCGAAAAGGAAGTTCGAGAATGCACGGTGGATGGCGAACTCCAGCGCCGACATCGGCGGAAGTTTTCGTATCTCTGGTTGCAGCATGTTCTGTCGTGTCCCTGTCGCCGCTACTGTAGCAAGAGCCGCGCGCCATAGGCTATGCCGATGATGGCGGTGTTACAGAGGAGCAGCAGGCCACCGATGCGCGCCCCGCCTGCGTAGCCGGCATAGGCGGTCTTGGCCAGCGTGTTGACCGCAGTTGCAATCAGGATGGCATCGGCGGCGACGGTCAGCGGCACGTCGAGCCGCGCAGCCGAAAGGGTGAGCGCATCGACATCGGCAAGGCCGGATATGGCGGCGACGCCAAAGAGGCCGCCGTCGCCATAGGCCTGCCGTGCCAGCGCCACGGCCGCCATGACCACGGCCAACAGTGCACCGAAGCGCAGCACTTCGCCGATCTCGAAGGGGTTCCGCATCACGAGGTCGGAGGATTGCCCGGCAGTCTGCTGCACATGCCCGCCCACCAACACGGCGGCGATCAGTCCGGACGCCACCGCCCCGGCCATAAGAACCGGTGCGAGTACGGACGCGAGCGGCGCATTCAGCAACGCCACCACGGCGAGGACGCGCAGCAACATGACG
>JBGSNJ010000359.1:0-2255 GCA_041739715.1 Aestuariivirga sp. | reverse complement strand
CCACCGCCGCCGCCACTCGGGCGCTTCGGTCCGCCCTGCCCCCATGGCCCCTGGCCCCAGGGGCCCTGGTTTCCGCCACCGCCTTCAGAATTCCACGGCATTGCTTTTCACCTATTCTCGTCGTGGTTTCGATCTAAGGGGTCATATAGTTAGCCTAGCCCCCCGGCTACAAGTGATTTGGCGGTAACCATTCCGGTTCGCCGGCCAGGACCGGTCGGCCCAGCAGCCGGGCGGCCCTGGCGGCTGCGGCGAGACCCGTTTCGTAGGCGCCATGTGCCGTGGCATGGAAGTATCGGTGGACGTGTTCGCCCGCCAGGAACACGCGATCGTGAACCGGCTCGTCGAAAACCGCGCGAAGATGGGCCTTTCCCGGCTTCGCGCAGGAATAGGCGCCGTTGATGAAGGGGTCGGCGGTCCAGCTGGTGGTGGTCCGATGCGTGATCCGGCGGCTGACATCGGCGCCGAAGGCCCGCGTCACCACCCGACCAAAGAGATCGAGGCGATCCTCCGGGGTCATCTCCGCCACCGCACTGCCCCCCATGTGGGCGACGATGATCGGCCGGCCGAAGGGATGGACCTCGATGTTGAACGGCGGCAGCCCGGCTGCCTTGTCTTCAAGGACATCGGCATAGCCGACGCCCAGCTCCGACAGCACGGGGGCGTCGAATGCGACGGCGACCTTCTCGCAATGGCCCATTGGCACATTGCTGAAGGCGTCCTGCAAAGCCGGGGGCAGGCCCGGTGCGAAAGCGATGTGTTCCCGCTCCATCATCCGGGCCGGCACCGCGACGATGCAGGCCGCAGCGCTCAGCGTGCCTGCGTCGGTTTCAACCGCGACGCCCGACCCCGTCACGGCAATTCGACGCGCGGCCGTGCCGAGGCGGATCGGAAGACCAGTGGCCAGCCGCGCCACCAGCGCCCCATATCCATCGCGAACGGCAAGGTTGATGTGCGTGTCCAGATAGCTGCTGACGTCCTTCGCGGAGATGTTTTCGGGATCATGCGACTGCATGAGCTGGCACCAATGCCGTATCGAGGCGTAGCCGGGATGGGACCTGTCCAGCAGGCTTTCGGCCGAGACGTCAGCCTTGGCGCCTTCCTCGGCAATGTAGTCCAGCATGGTCCAGACATAGGCGTCGCGGATGCTGACATCCTCCCACCGTCCATCCTGGAAGGCCTTGAAGCCGCCGCCATAGGGTTCCTTGCGATAGCCATGACCAAGGCGGTCGGCGATGGACCGGAGAACATTGCGATCAGCCGTGTGAAACCAGTGGCAGCCCTGGTCCCAGAGGTGGCCCAGACTTGAGGTTTCACTATAGGCCCGGCCGCCAATACGCTGTTTTGCCTCGATAATGGCAAAGGAAACACCTTGGCGGAGCAAGCCGATTCCGGCCCCGATGCCGGCCGCGCCGGCACCGATGATCACAACATCGGGATTCGAAGGAATCTGACTCATCGTTCAACTCTCGCCGGGTGGCCGGCGCCGGTCAAGCACGCGCAGGATGAAGCCCGCGCTGTCGCCCTCGCCCTTGGGATGGACCTCGCGGGAGACCTCCGTCCATTCCTGCGGGTCGAGCGGCGGGAAATGGGTATCCCCTTCGACCGCGAGGTCGACTTCCGTAAGATAAAGCCGATTGGCGTAGGGCCAGAACAGACGGTAGATCTCGCCTCCACCGATTACCGCGACCTCCGCCTCGTCCCTGCAAAGACCGATCGCATCCTTCGCGGAAGCAACCACCTCTGCACCCGCAGCATGAAATCTCGGCGATCGGGTAATCACGATGTTGCGCCGGCCCGGCAGCGGCCTGCGCGGCAGGCCTTCCCAGGTCTTGCGCCCCATGATCACCGGCTTGCCCATGGTGATGGCCTTGAACCGCCGGAGGTCGGATGGAATGTGCCAGGGCAGCCCGCCGTCGCGGCCGATCACGCCGTTCGTGGAAACCGCGACCACCAGGGCAACGATCATCGCGCCAGCCTTTCCAGGGCCGCGCCATGCAGGCGGCAGTAGCAGGTGGCATCGTCGATCTCGGCGCCCGCGTGTTGGTAGAGCGCACGCGCGCCCGCATTCCAGTCCATCATGTTCCAGAAGATCGACGGATATCCCCGATCGACCGCCTGAACCGCCAGCGCCCTGAGCAGGGCCTGCCCGACGCCGCGCCGGCGGAATGCGGGCAGCACCGAGAGGTCTTCCAGAAACATGACCTCGCGGCCGCGGAACGAGCTGAAGCTGCGGTGCCAAAGGGCCGAGCCGGCCG
>JBGSNJ010000358.1:0-4298 GCA_041739715.1 Aestuariivirga sp. | reverse complement strand
GCCGTCAGTCGGCGTAGGAGGGGTCCTGGCTGTCGAGAATGCGCTTCATTTCCTCAAAATGGGCCAGGAACTGTTCGCGGTCGGCCTCCCACTCCTGGGCGGTCTTTTCGGCCACGGCCGGTGTCATGACATGCAGCTTGCGCCCGGTCTGATAAGCCATCACAAGGTTGCGGCAGGCGCGCTCCAGGTAATAGGTCAGGTCGAAAGCTTCCGCTACGGTCGATGCGCAGACCAAAACACCGTGATTGCCCAGCATCATGATCTGCTTGTTGCCCATCAGGGCGGCGATGCGATCACCTTCCTCGGTGGTATTCGCCATGCCGCCGTAATCCAGGTCGAAAGCGACGCGATTGTAGAAGCGGGCCGTGTTCTGGTCGATTGGCAGAATCTCCGGATCGGTCAGCGAGGCCAGCACCGTGCCATAGGTCGGGTGAAGATGGATGATACAGCGCGCCTGGGGCAGCGCCGCATGCAGCCTGCCATGCAGGCACCAGGCGGTGAGGTCTGGCGCGTCAGGCCGGTTCATCGTTTCGCTGTCGGTCGAATCGAGCAACAGCAGTTCGGATGCCTTGATCCGCGAAAAATGCCGCCAGCGAGGATTCATCAGAAAGGTCTTGCCATCCGGCGATACCGCCAGGCTCAGATGGTTGGCGACAGCTTCGTGCCAGTTATAGTGAGCTGCCAGTCTAAATGCCGCCGCAAGGTCGACACGCAATTGCCACTCGTCGGCTTCATGAGACGTGACGGTCTTGAGGGATGCGACATTGTCCATCTGGGTCTCCTCTGAAAAGCCAAGGAAAGATAGCCGAATAGCGCGACAGGGGCAATGCGCCCCGGCGCGGCGGGCACTGCCGGGCAAGCAGGCGTCAACCTCAACGCGCCGCGCTGACTGTCTGGCGCGTCGGCGCTGGCACCGCAAGCATCCAGGGCGGCGCTACCAAGAGCGTGACTGGACCCTCTGCCATGCCCCTTGCCCTTCGAACATCTTTATGGTCACTGGTGCGTGCCGTAAGGCTGCTGGCCGGGGGGCTGCAAGCTGCCGATCGATGAACTTCAGTCAGGTCAGTTGATCACGATGACGAATCTCCGCGCGCTCCTCGTCCTATCTTTGCTTTTCGTTCCCACACAGCTGACGGCACAGACGCTCGAAACCGTTCCCTTCGACAAGCAGCTTCAATTGGCCAAGGTGGGCGACGTCGACGCGCAGTTCGCTGTCGGCCTCGCATATGAAACCGGCAGGTCAGGTCAGCCCGACGAAGCCGAGGCTGCCAAGTGGTATCGCCAGGCCGCGCTGCAGGGTCAGGTCGAGGCGCAGTATCGTCTCGCAAAGTTGGTGACGAAGGGCACCAAGGGATTGAAGAAGGATCCGGCAACTGGACTGAAGCTCTTCGCGGATGCCGCGGCCAAGGGCTATGCCCCGGCCATGAACGCGCTCGGCTTGATCTACCAGACAGGCCAGGGCGCCACTGAGGATCCGAAGAAGGCAGCGGAATGGTACCGCAAGGCGGCCGATCTCAAGTTCGCCGAGTCCGAGAACAATCTCGGCATGCTTTACCTGGAGGGCAAGGGCGTGAGCCGGGATCTGGGCGAGGCTTTCAAGCTCTTTGAGCGGGCCGCCGCA
Source organism: Aestuariivirga sp. (assembly GCA_041739715.1). Lineage (GTDB taxonomy): Bacteria > Pseudomonadota > Alphaproteobacteria > Rhizobiales > Aestuariivirgaceae > Aestuariivirga. The sequence continues at coordinate 2,677 of JBGSNJ010000358.1, read as the reverse complement.
CAGGGGGACGGCTGGGCCCTGAACAATCTCGGTGGCATGTATGAGATGGGCTGGGGCACCCCTCCGAACCGCGACAAGGCGCTCGACCATTATCGCCAGGCGCTGGCAAAGGGAATTGTCTCGGCACAGGCCAACATCGATCGAGTCTCGGCACCGCCTGCGTCCCCCTGAGTTTCATTAACCACATCTGCCAACGCAAAATTCACTCTCGCGGCGCAAAGACTTTCGCTGTGGGAAATTTGACACGCCCCGGGGACGGCAAGCCATGTGCGTGGAGTGGGATGCGATGCGTCGGTTGGGAATCGTTCCAGTGCTTCTGGTGTCCGTTGGGCTGGCGCTGGCTGGCTGCGCCAAAAGCGAGAAGAAGGCAGCGCTCGATCCATTTGCCGGAACCGGCAGCCCGATCTACAAGGGCAAGGGCCCCGTGCCTTGGGGCGGAGGCCGCTATCACGTCGGAAAGCCATATCAGGTCGCCGGCCGTTGGTTCACGCCGAAGGAACAGCCAAACTATGACAAGGAGGGCATGGCCTCCTGGTACGGCGAAGCCTTCAATCGCCGCAAGACTTCCAATGGCGAGTGGTTCGACATGACCCGTCTGACCGCTGCGCATCCGACACTTCCATTGCCGAGCTACGTGAAGGTCACCAACCTGGACAACGGTAGGGAAGTCGTGGTGCGGGTCAATGATCGCGGACCCTTTGTCGGGACCCGCATCATCGACCTTTCCAAGCGGACGGCCGAAGTACTCGATTTCAAGAAGAAGGGAAAGGCAGAGGTCCGTGTCCAGTACATCGGCCCGGCGCCCCTGGACGACAATGGTTCGCATCTCATGGCCATGAACACGGAACTTGAGAGGGGAACACCGATGCGCAAGATGATTGCCTCGGCTGACCGCCGGCACCGGAAGTCATCGCCGGATGCCGTCGAGGTTGCGGCCGCAAGGCCGGCGAAGGCCATGAAGCCGGCAGCGCAACTCGCGTCCTACGAGGCGCCGCAGCCGGTGGCAACGCCCGAGATGGCGGCCGAAGCAATCCACGAGAACGCGTACTTCGTGCAGATTGGGTCGTTTGCCGACTATGACAATGCCGAGCAGGCCCGCGCCGTTTTCGCCAATGTCTGGCCGGTTCAGTTCGTCGAGATGTCCGGCAGCCAGGGCACGGTCTACCGCGTCAGGCTTGGCCCGATCGCATCTTCCGAAGACGCAGAGACCGCCCTGGAAAGCGCCGTGGCGTCCGGATTTCCGGACTCGCATGTGGTGCGCACTGAGGCCATGCAGGCCGCCCTGCAGTAACAGAGGGCAGCGCACCTGCCGCGTTGCATTCCCCGCTGAAGGCAACTACCCTTGTAACGGGGCAGAAGGCGGTCGGATGCAGCGAATTCTCTTATCGATTTGGTTGATTCTGACAACTCTTTCGGTGGCACCAGCGTCTGTGCATGCGCAGGACACGCCATTCGAGACGACGATTCCCCACGCCGTCCTTCTCGACGCACGCACTGGCAAGATCCTCTTCGAGAAAGGTGCAGACACCGCGGTCCCTCCCGCGAGCATGAGCAAGCTGATGACCATGATCATGGTCTTCGAAGCGCTCAAGGCGGGAAAGATGACGCTCGATCAGGAGATTCTGATCAGCGAGGACGCCTGGCGCCGCGGCGGTGCCTCTTCCGGCGGTTCCACAATGTATGCAGAACTCAATTCGAAGGTGAAACTGTCCGATCTGATCCAGGGCGTGATTGTCCAGTCGGCCAATGATGCCTGTATCGCCATTGCGGAAACGATCTCTGGCAACGAACCCGCCTTTTCCGATCGCATGACCAAGCGGGCGCAGGAACTTGGCTTCGCAAGTGCCAGCTTCCGCAATGCAACGGGACTGCCGGACCCGGACCATCGCGTGAGCGTGCGCGACCTCGCCGGCATGGCGCGCTACATCATCGTCAATTTTCCCGAATACTACCACTACTACAGCCAGCCGAGCTTCACCTGGAACAAGATCAACCAGTCCAACCGCAATCCGCTTCTGAAGGACTATCCAGGGGCCGATGGCATGAAAACCGGTTACACGAAGGAGGCTGGCTATGGCCTTGTCGGCTCGGCGACACGCGGCGACCGGCGCCTGATTATGGTGCTGGCGGGGGCGAAGTCGATCAACGAGCGAAAGCTGGAAGCGCAGAAGCTGCTTGACTGGGGGTTCAGCCAGTTCAAGACCTTTGAAGTCTATGACAAGGGCGAGCGCGTCAGCCGAGCCACGGTCTGGGGAGGCGTCAAGCGGCGCGTCGAGTTGCGGGCGACGGAGTCGGTTTCAGTAACCCTCACCCCGGCAGAACAAGCCATCGTCGAAGTGAAACTCGCCTATGATGGGCCGCTGATCGCACCTGTCGAGCAAGGCCAGAAGGTCGGTAAGCTGCGTTTCATCGTTGATGGCGTTCTTCTGGACGAGGTCCCGGTGGAGACGTCGGAAGCGGTTGAGGCAGACCCATCCATGTGGTCGCGTGCGCTCGATAGTCTGCTGATCATGGTCTTCGGCAGCTGACATGCCAGGCCTCTTCATTACATTTGAAGGCGGGGAGGGGACCGGTAAGTCCACGCAGGTCGCCCGGCTGGCCGAGCGCCTGGCAGCCCAGGGCGGCAAGGTGACGGTCACTCGCGAACCCGGCGGCACGCCCGCTGCGGAGCAGCTCC
>JBGSNJ010000354.1:0-4508 GCA_041739715.1 Aestuariivirga sp. | reverse complement strand
ATCTCCTCGCCCAATACGCCGGGCTTGCGCGGCCTGCAGTCGCGCGCCGAACTGGAAACGCTCCTGTCCCGTCTGGGCGAGGCGCGGGCGCGGCAGAGGCGGCAGCCGCCGATGCTTCTCAAGATCGCGCCCGATCTCGGCGATGACGAACTCGAAGACATTGCCCGCTGCTGCGGCGGGGGAGCCGTCGATGGCATCATCGTGTCCAATACCACCCTGCGCCGTGATGGGCTTGCATCGCCGGCCCGGGGCGAGGCGGGCGGCCTGTCGGGTGCGCCGCTCTTTGCACTGTCGACGCGTGTGCTGGCCAAGGTCTATCTGTTGACCGGCGGCAGGTTGCCGCTGATCGGTGCCGGTGGCATCGGCGACGCGGAGACGGCCTGGATCAAGCTGCGCGCGGGTGCCACCCTGCTCCAACTCTACTCGGCCCTGGTCTACGCCGGCCCTGCGCTGGTGGAGGAAATCCTCACGGGGCTGGCCGCGCGGCTCGCGGCCTCGGGTCAGACTCTCGACGCGGTCCGCGGTAGCGCCGCCGCGGCCTTCGCTCACCAGGGATTGAGCGGCACATAGGCGTTGAACAGCTTTTCCGTCACGCCCTTGGTCTGGGCCGCGTCGAGTCCGTAGTCGAGAGCGTCGCGCAGGTCGGCCTGTCCGGCACGCACCAGGAAGGCGATGTTGCGGCTGAAGAAGTCGAAATCCGAATAGGCCCCGCCCAGCAGCTTGCAGCAGTTCTGCGCCGCCGCGCTGGTCAGCCCGTAGATCATCTGCAGGCTGTCGCCAAACACCGCCTGCACATTGCCGATGCGCAGCGCCAGCTGGGCCGAGGCCGCATCGTCGAAGGGCACCAGGATCGAGCCGCCATAATAGGTTTCGAGCCAGCGGGCATGCGCCGTGTCGCGGATCACGCCGATGCGCAGGCCGGCGAGGTCCTTGGGGTCGGACGACTTGACCGGGCTGTCGCGCAGCACTGCAAATCGTCCCATGGTCCGGAACCAGGGCCTGGTCATCTGGGCGTCCTGCAGGCTGGCCTCGTCCAGCCTGAGACCCGAAATGACCGCATCGCCGTCGCCGCGGTTTAGCGCGGCGAGCAATTCGCCATAGGGCAGGAGGACAACTTCGCAGGAGAGCCGTGCTTCAACGCAGGCCGCCAGCGCCAGCTCCACCCCCAGTCCGGATGGTCCGCCGCCCTGGGCCGCAAAACTGAAGGGCGGGAAATCGGCATCGGCCAGCAGCCTGACGCTGCGGGCCGAGAGTTCCTGCGCGGCTGCGGCGGCCGCGGGATCCGCGGTGCGGAACTGGGACAGCTTGTAGGGCTCGGCCCCGGCCGGCAGCGCCAGGGTCAGCAGCAGAGCGACCCCCATCACCAGACTGCCCAATGAGCGCGATTCAACTCTTGCGTAACGTAGGGTCATTTATACAATACAGAGTTGCAACATGGTGGGCTCACGCTTGTCATATCCGGCAGACGATGGGGAGCGAACTCCCTTTAGTAGAGCGTCGATTGGCAGAACCATAGACCGGCGCAATCGGCAAGTCTTGCCACAGCTTGATGTGTCCACACTTGCTGACGCTCTACGGCGCCTGCCGGAAGACGAACTGGTGATCGCGCTGCGGAGCAAACTGGTTCCCATCGTCACGGTCGCCGGACTGCGGCTCTTCGCGGCCTGCGGTGCTTCGGCCTTCCGCATGGCTGAAGAAAATGGCCTTAAGGTGGTGGCTGAGGCCGCGGCGGCGGACTTCCTTGCCGCCGTGCGGTTGTCGCTGGGCCGCAGGCTGGCTGATGATGCGGCGAACGGGCTTGCCCGTTGCCGGCCGGAATTCTCGGCCAGCCAGAGGCTGACCCGCGGGCAGATGGCGCTGTCGATCGTGATCGGAGTTCTGCTCTGCCTTAGTACCGCGTTGCTGCCGCTTGCCGTGACCTGGTTTGCGGCAAGCCTCTCGGCGGCGCTGTTCTTTCTCTCGGTCATCGCGGTTCGCATGCTCTGCCTTCTGCCGCCGCCGCAGCGCCACGGGCGGCTGACGCATGTCGCTCCCGCCGACAGCGCGCTTCCCATCTACACCCTGCTGGTTCCGCTTCACATGGAAACCTCCGTGCTCGGACAGTTGCTGGAGGCGCTGATGGCCCTCGACTATCCCTGCGATCGCCTCGACATCAAGCTGATCATCGAGGAAAGCGACATCGCGATGCAGCGTGCGCTGGCCAACACCGGGCTGCCGGAGCATTTCGACGTGATCGTCGTTCCTTGCGGCTTGCCGCAGACCAAGCCGCGCGCGCTCAACTACGCCCTGTGCTTCGCACGCGGCAGTCTGCTCACGATCTACGATGCCGAGGACATACCCGATCCTCGCCAGCTGCGCCGTGCCGCAGCGGCCTTTGCTGTCCTGCCCCAGGATACGGCATGCCTGCAGGCCGAACTGGTCTTCGACAATGCGAACGAGAATTGGCTGACGCGTCAGTTCACCATCGAATATGCGATGCTCTTCGGCATGATCTTGCCGTCCCTTGCCGCCCATCGCCTGCCGCTGCCCCTTGGAGGAACCTCGAACCACTTCCGCATTGATGCCTTGCGCCGGGCCGGTGCCTGGGACGCCTACAACGTGACGGAGGATGCCGATCTTGGAATCCGCCTCGCGCGACTCGGCTTCGACACGGACACCATCGCGTCCTGCACATTCGAGGAGGCCAATGTGAGTCTGCGCAACTGGTTGCGCCAGCGCACGCGCTGGATGAAGGGCTTTCTTGCGACCTGGCTGGTCCACATGCGTGAACCTCTCGTGGCGTTGCAGGAACTTGGGCCATCGGGATTCTGGTCGATGCAGGCCCTTACCATCGGTGTCTTTGCATCCGCATTGGTCCACCCGCCATGCCTGATCGCATCGATCCTGCTGGTGACGTGGGGCCATGGCCAGCCAGTACCATCGACGGCCGCGGACAATCTGATCGCCGGTCTCGGCCTGCTTGTCTTCGTGCTGGGTTATGCCGTGTCGATGATTGCCGCTTGGCGCGCCTTGCGTCGCTACCGCATCTTCGGATGGTGGCGCGACCTTTTGGCGATGCCGGCTTACTGGCTGCTGATGTCGGTCGCCGCCTGGCTTGCGCTCTGGCAATTCATCGTCGCGCCCTTTCATTGGAACAAGACGGTGCATGGACTTTCGCGAAAGCGAGGCAGTGCCGGACTTTCCGCTCTCGCGAAGAACGGCAGCCGTGTTGCGCGCTAGGGTGGAAGTTGGTTTGGACTTCGTATTGCGCCTGAATGTTATTAAAACACATAGGAAGCAACTGCTGGTGTTGTCCACCAATTACGCAACGTGAAATCTATTCGACTTGCTTGCACACTACGACTTGAACAATCTTCATGCAGCTTGATCAGTGTTCGCTCAATCGTGCGCTGACGCTCTAGCAAACGATTTGCCTTCGGCATGCCATGCGCAGCTTGACACAATTTTGCCCATACGTTGACTTAGCATGCAAGGGTTGCATCAAAAGAAGTTGCGAAGCATGGACGCACTGCTTAGGAAGATGGTGCCTTAAACAAACCTATGGATGGAACTGTGACCAAGCGGCAGATTGCTAAGTTGAAGAAGTTGGTTTCGATGGCTCAGGATCTTCTTGAATCCGCAGAAGCCAACCCGGTTGGCCCCGCTGCAAGCGCACGGCGCGGCAGCCGCCCGATCCGCCATCGCAGGACCGCGGCAGAGGCGGCCAAGATGAGGAACGATATTCTTGCCAAGCGCGCCAAGGGCGTATCAGCGCTCTCGCTGGCCAAGAAGTACAATGTGAGTACGGCCTATATCTACATGATCAAGTAAGTGCGGTGGTCGCGGCTTTGATGCAATCGCATCGCCGCAAGCTGAAAACGATTTCTAGGTCACAATCTGCAGAGGCCCAGGTTCAGGTTCCGGCACGGACCTGGCCCGCGTCTTCGCTTGCGACGTTACCCGGAACCTGTTGCTTGAACGCTCCGGTCGCCACTTGGGCAAACGGTCATGAGGTCGATGTGCAAACCTTCGATTTTCAGCAAATCTTGCGGCAGTCGTTAACGATTCATTAGGCTAGAACATCCGGCAGATCAGCCGCGAACGCGATGTGGCGATCCTTGTCAGGTTTCTGTCAGGCGGAATCACGCAGACTCGAGTCCTGAGGCTAATGAAGACTCGCGGTCTGCTTATGGATCGGCGTGAAATCATCAAAAAGCTCGGACTGCTTGCGACGGCCGTGTATGTCGCACCCGCGGTCGTGAACATCAGCCAGGCGCATGTCTCGGATGGCGGCAACTCCGGCACCGGAGGTGGCGGTTGCAGCGGCAACAGCGGCAGCGGCTCGGGCGGATCGTCCGGCGCGAGCAGCGATTCGGGCAGTTCAGGTAGCTCCGGCAGCTCGGGCGGGTCGTCAGGTCCCAGCAGCAGCGACTCCAGCGACAGCGGAACGACGGGCACGACGACGACGAAGGTGTCGTCCGGCAGCGAGCTGTCATGCGGTGGTCAGCCCTGCCCGGGCAACTGAGTCA
>JBGSNJ010000431.1:0-1593 GCA_041739715.1 Aestuariivirga sp. | reverse complement strand
CGGCCGCGAGCCGCAGCTGGAATGCGAACCGGGCCGCGGCCTGGTCGCCAATGCCATGTCGCTCCTCACCCGCATCAAGCTGGTCTGCAGCGATGGCGACGACATCTTCATCAACGACGGCGTCTATGGCGGCCTGATGGAGTTCATGCAGGTCCCCGAGTTGCAGCCGCCGCATCGCGTGATCCGCGATGGCGAGGTCCTCGCCGGCCCCGTCAAGCCCTGGAAGGTCTTCGGCCCGACCTGCGATCCCCTCGACGTTCTGCCGCACCGGCTCGATCTGCCGGCTCACCTCATGGACGAGGACTTCATCGAATTCGGAACGCTGGGGGCCTATGGCATCGCCACCTCGACGATGTTCAACGGCTATGGCGGCCATCGCGTGATTCCGGTGGAGACCGCGCTCGCCACCTGATCAGTGGATGATGTCGTGCTTCACGGCAATGGCCACGGCCTGGGTCTTGGTCTTGGCGCGCAGCTTGCTTATGGCATTCTCCGTGTACAGACGGATTGCCCGCTCGCTCACCCCGACCAGCTGAGCGGTCTCCCAAGCCGTCTTGCCATCCGCCGCCCAGGCCAGTACCTCGCGCTCGCGCGGGCTGAGGTCGAACTCGGATGTCACCGGACGCCCCGAGATGACATCCTTCATCCGCAGGTGGAAGAAATGCGCAAACAGGTGGAAGCCGTTCACCAGGTCATGTCGCAGACTGCCCCACTGGCTATCGCCGCACTCGAAGTTCACACTGAACATCGCATCGCCAAAACCGGGGTCGCGGATCGGAAACGAGATGCCGTGCCGCCCGATGCCGTATTGTTCCGCCACCTGATGAATCATCTGCGCCTGCTGATCGGCATCGCGCATCTCGTGCCAGTCAAGCGGCAGGAGGCGCCGGAAACACACGTCGAAGACCGGATCGTTCAGCGGCGAATACTCCCGCATGTAGACGGCCATGTATTCCTGGTCGTAGGTCGACAGCCAAGTCAGGCGATCCGGCATCTGCGACGACGAACCCAGGAACCAGTAGGAGAGATTCTGCACGCTGAAACGGTCGCGCGCCCGCTTGAGATAATCGGCTGACTCGCGCGTCGAGGCAAAGGGCTGGCGCGCCTCATTGAAGAGGTCAAAACGCGGAATCATGTCGGTTCGCGGGGTCATTAACCATTTCTGTAGCAGGTCAGTTACCTCTTGAAAAACAAAGTTCCCTGTTTCGGAATCCCAGACCCTACCTTACGTCAGCAACAGAAGCGGAAACGGGGCGGCATTTCTGCCACCCCGCCGAAAATCCTACGGCTTCGTACTGTTAGGCGGCCGCCTCGGCAGCCTCTTCCGGCCGGTTCGACGGGCCGGAATCCTGGCCGCGGGCATTCACGTCGCGGTCGACGAACTCGATCACGGCCATGGGCGCTGAATCACCGTAGCGGAAGCCGGCCTTCATGATGCGGAGATAGCCGCCGTGGCGATCCTTGTAACGGGCCGCCAGCACCTCGAATAGCTTCTTGACCTGGGTCTCGTCCCGCACTTCGGCCATGGCCTGACGGCGCGCATGCAGGCTGCCCTTCTTGGCCAAGGTGACAAGCTTCTCCACGACGGGGCGC
>JBGSNJ010000309.1:0-3974 GCA_041739715.1 Aestuariivirga sp. | reverse complement strand
GGTGGTGCGGGGCGCGCCGAAGCTCTTGTCGATGACGACGTTGCGGCCCTTGGGGCCGAGGGTGACCTTCACCGCATTGGCGAGAATGTCGACGCCGCGCAGCATGCGCTCGCGGGCTTCACCGCCGAAGCGGACTTCCTTGGCAGCCATCTTTGCTGTTCCTTCTGTCTGAGAGTTGCTGTGTCGGGCGGAGACGCGTCAGGCGGCCTTCTTGAAGGTCGCGCGGTCTTCCAGAACGCCCATGATGTCGGACACTTTCATGATCAGGTACTCGGTACCGTCGATCTTGACCTCGGTGCCCGACCACTTGCCGAAGAGCACGTAGTCGCCGGCCTTCACATCGGGCGGCACCAGCTTGCCGCTGTCGTCGCGGGCGCCGGGGCCAACCGCGATCACCTCGCCCTGCATGGGCTTCTCCTGGGCCGTATCGGGAATGATGATGCCACCCTTTGTCTTGGTGTCTTCCTCAACCCGTCGAATCACGACCCGGTCATGAAGAGGACGGAACTTCATTGTGTATCTCCTTCTGGATATTGCTGTTTCACTCCACCTGGCCAAGAGCAGGCCAGTCCAGCTGGCACTCCGATGATGAGAGTGCCAGTCGGCGCTATGGGAGATAGGCAAGGCGATTTTGGCCTTCAAGGGGAAGCTCGCCGGAATACTTTTCCCGGACGACGCCCTCTGCGTTTCTTAATGTTTTTCAGAACCTTGAAGGTTCGCGCCTCACTCTGGCAGACCGGCATCCCGGAGTGCGGCCATGACCATCTCGCGCCGGTCTGCGTTGCGGATCGGCAGGGCGCGCCGCAGCATCGACACCGTTGCCCTGGGCAGCAGTTCCCGGAACTTGTTCAAGGCAACACGTGCCGCGGGCAGGCGGCCAAGCTGCACATAGGCCGCGACAATGACCCAGTAGGGACTGTCCCAATTGGGATTGAGGGCAACCGACCGCTCCAGATAGTCCGCTGCGGCCTCGGCGCGGCCGCTAAACAGTTCCAGTAGGCCGGCCATGGTCAGGTTCAGGAAGAGGTTTGGATCGGTGGGCGCGAAGGCGAGCGCCTGGTCGAGGTGACGCCGTGCCCCTTCGAGATCATCGCCGAAGATCATGGCCGAAAAGGCCAACGCGAGCACCGCCCCCGACCGCGGATTCTGCGCGACGGCGCGGTGCACGGCATCAAGACCGGCGCCGTAGTCCGTCCCCGACATGACCAGAACGAAACCGGCGATCGCGACCGTGCCCGCATCGTCGCCCTCTGCTGCCAGGGCGCGTCGGGCGAGACTCCCCGCCGCGGACCTGTCGTCCGGAGTCGCCGCCGGCCAGTCGCGGGTAAAGCGCTGGACAAGGCACCATCCGGCATGCGCGAGTGCCGGGCCGTAGGCCGGATCAAGGTCGATTGCCCGGTTCAGAAGGGCCAGAGCTTCGAGATTCTCGTCCGGGCGAACGGTATAAACATGCGGCAGGGCACGGAGAAAGAGGTCATAGGCTCCGAGGTTTTCCGCAGGCTTGCGCCGGGCGCGTTCGATCTCGGCCCGCCGGATCGTCGGCTCGATGGCGCTGACCACATGCGCCGTGATCTTGTCCTGCAGATCGAAGACATCCTCCAGAACGCCGTCATATCGCTCTGCCCACAGATGGGCGCCGGTCGAGGCATCAATCAGCTGACCGGTGATGCGGAGACGATTGCCCGACTTGCGAACACCACCTTCGAGAACATATCGCACGCCCAGTTCCCGCGCGACCAGGCGAATGTCTACGGCGCGGCCCTTGTAGGTGAAAGTGGTATTGCGCGCGATGACAAGCAGCTGATTGAAGCGCGACAGCGCGGTGATGATGTCCTCCACCATCCCGTCGACGAAGTATTCCTGCTCGGGATCGCCCGACATGTTGGTGAAGGGCAGCACCGCAATCGAGGGTTTTCCTTTTGGCTCTTCGGCCGCCGGCTCCGACGCCTTGATGGGCGCGGCGACACCAACCATCAGCGAATAGACCTTGATCGCGTCGGCAATGTTCTTGAGATGGGTGTGCCCCAGATCGTGCACTAAAAGATCGATCCGCGACTTGACCTGCCGATAGGCATCCTCGGAAAGGCAGATCGCCCCCGGCGATGCAATGCCTTCGAGGCGGGCAGCGATGTTGACGCCGTCGCCCATCAGGTCGCCATCGCTTTCCTCGACCACATCGCCCAGGTGAATGCCGATCCGGAATTCGATCCTACGTTCTGCCGCCACGCCGGCGTTGCGCTCCATCATGGCATTCTGGATCTCGATGCCGCAGCGCACCGCATCGACGACGCTGCGGAACTCCACCAGCACGCCGTCGCCGGTCCGTTTCACCACGCGCCCATTGTGGACGGCGATCGTCGGATCGATGACGTCACTGCGCAACGCCCGAAGCCGTGCCAGCGTGCGGTCCTCGTCAGCGCCCGTCAGACGGCTGAAGCCAACCACGTCGGCGGCCAGAATGGCCGCAAGTTTTCGCTGGACGGACATCGGCAAGCAAGACTCCCCCGGATTGCTCCACTATGGCGTGGCGCGGCGCGAGAGTCACTTCTTGCCCGAGACGCGCTCCCAGAATTCGGCGCGGTCATTTGTGCGCGGGAATGGGCCGCCGGGGACCGGCACGTTCAGGAAGGCGCAGAGCGGTTCCCAGCCGTCCTTCACCTGATAGACAAGCAGCTGGTCCGGAGGGATCGCCGCCTTCACCGCATCCGCATGTGCCGAGAAGGCCCTTGCCAGCCCCTGCATGTCGAGACCGTCCGGAAAGCCTGTCATCCCGATCACGCCATGCGCCATGGTCAGCCAGCCCTGCATGGCCTCCGGCGCCTTGTCCCTGCCGGCAATCAGCTTGTAGATCGTTTCGCCGAAGCTCTCCGCCCAGCTTTCCGGACTGCGGACGGTGAGGATAAACTTGGCGGACGGATAGGCCTTCCGCAGCGGCCGGAAAAACCCGGCCGTCGGCCAGTCCACGGCACTGGGATAGCCCATGAAGATTCTCTCCCAGTCGGGCTCTCCCTTCGCCGCGGCGGCCCAAAGCGGCACTTGCTCCGGCATGTGGATCAGCACTTCCTCCATGTGATGACATGGCCCGAAACCCAGTTGATTGAGAGCGAGCTTCAGCGAATAGGTGCCGGTGCGACCTACGCCCGCACCAATGACTTGCAGTCCCATCGATGTCTTCCCCTTCTGGCATCGGTTCGGTGGAACCGGATTGGTTCAGGAGCGGAGTATGGCGGCACCACCAAGCCGTGGTCGTTCCCTGTATCAAATTGCGCCGCTGTCAGGCGAAGCGTGAGCTAAGCTGAAAGCTGAAGCGGGGTCAATCAAGCGGAAGCTGCAGCCTCGCAGAGCTTCATGCCGTCTGGCCCGAGACCCAGGTTCGTCCTGCCGCGCCAGCAAGCGCTGGGCAATTGCCGCGGCCTGCGGTCGTTCCTCGACGACAGGCGGACAACATCCCTGCGGCCGCGCGGCACCTGCGGAGACTTGCCCTACTCCCGCATCCACTGCTGGCGCAGCTTCTCGCCGATCAGGCAGTCGATGCGGCGGGGTTGGCCTGCCGCCTGGGCTGGCAGCAGCTCGGGCTGGCGCACCGCGATCTCGAGCACCAGCTTGCGCCGGATGGCCACGGCGAATTCCTCCGCCGCATGAACCGGCACGATGAAGGCGCCGGGCCCGCCGATGACGCAGTCCTCGTAATAGACGTCGAGATCGCCGATGGCCGAGAAGCCCATGCCCTTCTTGATCATGATCGGCAGGCCATTGATGGTGATGCCCCTCGCCAGCACCGCATCGCGCGCCGCAGCGACCGGCGGCCCCATGTTGTTGGGCCCGTCGCCCGAGACATCGATGACGCGGCGGATGCCCTCATGGGCATTGGTGTCGAAGCGCGGGGCGACGAAGGCGAGGCTGCTCGAGATCGACGTGCCATGCAGCCGCTGGATCGGCACCCGCGCCAGCTCGTCGGCAAAGCGCCGCGCGGC
>JBGSNJ010000429.1:0-4732 GCA_041739715.1 Aestuariivirga sp. | reverse complement strand
GCGGTCCGCAGATGCTCCGACTTCGCGAAGCCGCTGCGCTCGCGGAACATCAGGCCATAAACGCCGCGATGCGACCGGGCAAAGTCCACATAGGCGCGGCACATGGCGGTCAGCCGCGCGTCGGGTGACTGATCCACGCTGCTGTCCGCGGCCTGGGCCAGCGCCGCGACGAAGTGCTCGAATCCGCGCGCCGCGACTTCGGCAATCAGGTCTTCGGCGGTCGCAAAGTGATTCTTGGGCGCGGCATGCGACACCCCGGCCCGGCGGGCGCATTCCCGCAGGGTGAAGGACGACGGGCCGCCCTCCTCGATCATCTCGGTGGCGGAGGCAATCAATGCCTCGCGCAGGTCGCCGTGATGATAGGGCTTGGGTCTCGTCTTTCGCGCCATGTCACTTCATTTCACAAAATATTGACGCCGTCAAAATCAATATTGACAATGTCAATAAACACAGCGAATGAATATTGACACCGAAAACTTGGAGGTCCCATGACGCCTGAGCTGATGTTCTCCGTGTCCGGCACGGTGGCGCTCGTCGGCTGGATCTCCCTTGCGGCCGGCATCCTGCTCCGGAACGCTCTGCTGCGCGATACGATGGCCGGCCTGGCCATACCGCTGGCGCTCAGCACGGCCTATGCCGTCCTGATCCTGGTCTTCTGGTGGACGGCGGAGGGCGGCTTCGACTCGCTTGCCAATGTGCAGAAGCTCTTCACCTCGCCCTGGGTCGCACTGGCCGGTTGGATCCACTACCTCGCCTTCGACCTGGCGATCGGCGCCCTTCTCGCCCGCAAGATCATGGCGGCCGGCCTGTCCCGTCTGTTCCTCATTCCGATCCTGCCGCTCGCCTTCCTCTTCGGGCCCATCGGCTTCCTGCTGGGCCAGGCCGTGCTTCTCAGCCGGAAGGAGGCCTGATCCATGAGCGAAACCATCGCCGATCGCCCCATGACGGTTTCCTTCCTCCAGCAGCTCCGCGCGGCATCGCCGCTCCTGTGGTGGACCAGCATGGCCTTCCTGACCTGCTTTGCGCTTTGCCTGGTTTTGCAGACGGTCGACCCACGGCTGTTCAACGGCATCAGCGTGTGGATCAAGCCGGCGAAGTTCTTTCTGTCGCTTGCCCTTCACATGCTCACGCTGGCCTGGGGCATCAGCCTGCTGCCGCAGACCACGCGCAGCGGATGGACCGTCCGGGTCATGGCACTCTACATGATGGTGGCCGCCTGCGGTGAGATGATCTACATCGCCGGCCGTGCCGCACTCGGGCAAGCCTCGCATTTCAACACCGGAACGCCACTCAGTTCGCTGCTCTACTCGCTGATGGGCCTCGGCGCCGTCGGCATGCTGGTGGTGACGGCGGTCATCGGGACGCTTGTCCTGCTAAAGGCGCCACCGTCGCTCATGACGCGCGCGGCCGGGGCGGGCTTCATCCTCGCAGCAGTGCTCACCCTCGTCACGGCGGGAACGCTTGGCGGGATGGGATCGCACTGGATCGGCGGCGACCAGACGGATGCGACCGGCCTGCCGCTGCTCGGCTGGTCCACCACCGGCGGCGACCTCCGCGTGTCGCACTTTGTCTCGCTCCACCTGATGCAGGCCATTCCACTTGCAGCCCTGACTGGCCGCAGCCTCACCGTCCTGGCCGTCGCCGTCGCCGGAATCGCCGCTGCCGCCGCAACTTACGCGCAAGCGCTGATGGGCTATCCACTGCTTGCGTTCTAGACGGTTCCGGGCGGTATACTCGACTCCGGAGCCGTGTTACACCGCCAGTGATTCCGCGGTCAGCTTAGAGGTCAGATCATGAAGCCCACACTCATCCTGGTTGGCGCCGACAAGGGCGGCGTCGGCAAGACCACAATCTCGCGCGCCCTGCTCGACTTCTTCGCGCGCAAGAACGTGCTGACCCGGGCCTTCGATACGGAAAACCCGCGCGGCTCGCTGAAGCGCTTCTATCCGGCCATCACCGAAGTCATCGATCTTGAAAACGTAGCGCACCAGATGAAGGTGCTCGACACGATGGAAACCGCCAACGTGCCGGTGACCCTCGTCGACCTCAAGGCGGGTGGGCTCAGCTATGCCCTCGACATCTTCGAGCGGATCGGCGTGCTCGAGGCTGCGCGCAACAACCAGTTCACGCTGGGACTCTTTCACATCGTCGGCTCCTCCATCGCCTCGCTCGACGAGATCGGCGAGATTTCGAAGTACCTCAACGGCATCGAATATGTCGTGACGCGCAACTTCATCAACGAGACCAACTTCTTCGAGTGGGACCAGACAACCCACCGCAAGTACTTCGCCAACCTGCCCAAGGCGCAGGAGATCGACATCCCCAAGCTCAACGAGATGGCCTACGAGCAGATCGACCTGTCGGGCGTCACCTTCAAGGACTTCATCGAGAACCGCGCGGCCGACGGCCAGCCGGGCAAGTTCTCCTTCGTGCTGCGCGGCTATGCCCGCAAGTGGTGCTCGGAGATCGACGAGGAGTTCGCCCGCGTGAAGATGGTGCAAGATCTCCTCACCGGCGGACGCGGCACGCCGGCCGCCTGATCGCGCGGGTGCCGCCATGGCCTCGCGCTTTGCCGTCCACATCGTCTGCTCGGACCAGCCGCGCAACGGCAAGAGCCTGCTGGCGCGGGTCCTGTCGGATTTCCTGCTGCTCGACGGGCGCGACCCCTTCCTGATCGACATCAGCCATCCGGAGGGCACGCTGCGGAATTATTTCCCCGGCCGCACCGTGCTGGTCGACTTCAGCAATATCCGGGGCCAGATGAAGGCCTTCGACACCATCATGCAGGCGCCCGGCCGCGACTATGTGATCGATGTGTCGTCGCCCTACCTGGACCGGTTCTGCGAGGCAGCGAAGAACCTCAACCTGTCGGAGGCGTTCCGCGAGGTGGATCTCGCCATGGCTGTCTTCTTCGTGGTCGATGCGGCTCCCGATTCGCTGAAGGCGGCGGCCTGGGCCGAGAAGATGCTGAATGCCGACATCTTCGTGCCGGTGCGCAACACGGCCGTGGGCAGTGCGTTACCCGCCCGCTTCGACGGCATGACTCTGAACATGCCGCGGCTCGACCCGGAACTGCACGCCATCATCGAGAACCGCCGCTTCTCGCTGCGCACCTTCCTGCAGGGCGACGAAGCCGACGTGCCGGTGCGGCTGCGGCCCCGGCTCAAGGACTTCCTGCAGTCGGTGATGACCGAACTCCGCGCCGTGGCGCCGGCCCTCAGCCTTGTCCGCCTGCGCAGCGGCGCGGCCTGATCGGCCGTTAACCCTGAAAGCCCATCCACGCCACGGGACAACACCTGGCCTGATTGACCAATCTGGCATGGTTCTGGCTAGCGGTTAGCAATCGTTTGCTCATCCGGGACTCGCCACGCCGCATGCCACGTTCCATTCCCCACTCACTGCAGGTTGACTGCCTCCGGTCGCTCGCCGAAGCCGAGGCCTTTGCGCCGGCCTGGCGGGAGCTCGAAGATGGGCATGCCACATCGCTCGACTGGTTTCAGACCAGCGGCTGGTGCCTGAACTGGCTCCGGCATCTCGGCCATGAGGGGATCGCACCGCGCGTCCTGGTGCTGCGCGACGGCGGCGAGGCCATTGCGGTCTGGCCGCTGATGATCGAGACCGAGCGCTTCGGCCTGCGGATCCTGCGCAGCCTCGGCGACCCCCATACCCAGTATTCGGGGATCCTGTGCCGGAATGGTACACTCGAACCGGCTCACATCGAGCTGCTGCGGTCAGCACTCCTGTCGCTGGTAGATGCCGATGCTGCCGTCATCAAACTGGTGCCTGCCGATTCGCCCCTGGCCCGGGTTCTACCCCCCGGCAGCTGCATCGAGGCTCTGGGCACAAGCGCATCCGTGCTGTCGCTTGCGGAGTTCCGCACCGCGGCAGACTATGTCGCGCGCCTGAGCAAGGCCCGGCGGCGCAGCCGCAGCCGGCGCAGCAAGGGCCTGGCGGAACGCGGCTCGGTGAGCTTTCGCGCCCTCCAGCCCGAGCACCCCGACTATGCCCGGATCCTGACCAGGGCCATGGCCTACAAGAAATCATGGCTTGCCCGCACCGGCCGGGTGAGCCTTGGCCTGTCCATGCCGGGTCACGCCGACTTTCTCGCCGGAATTGGCAAAGGCCCTGTCCTCTTCGAGCTCGCCGTGAACGGCGAAACCATCGCCGCCGAGCTGGGCTTCCTGCGCAACCGCCACTTCTACTCCTACCTCGGCAGCTTCGACTGGGCCTGGCGCGATCTCTCGCCCGGCAAGGCGCAGATGGACCTCGCGCTCGAATGGCTCATCGCCCAGGGCGCCGAGGCCTATGACCTGCTGGCGCATCGCACCAGCTACAAGGATTCATGGTCCGACACGGAGATTCCGCTGCACGGCCATGTGGTGGAGATCACCACGCGCGGGGCCATCTATGCGCGCTGCTGGATCAATACGGCGCGACCGGCCCTGAAACGCGCCATGGCATCCATTCCGGAGGAGTATCGCGCCGGGCTGCAGATCATGATGAAACAGGACATCCCCTTCCTTGCATAACGCGGCCATCACCTTTGCCATCCGCGTCGCGGGCGCGGGCGCCGCCATCGGCCTTCAGATCCTGCTCGCGCGGCTGATGGGCGCCGACTCCTATGGACTCTATGTGATCGCCTGGACCTGGATGCTGGCGCTGGGCAGCGTTGTATCGCTGGGCCTGGCCGATGCCGCCATGCGCTTCGTGCCGCGCTATGTGGCGCGGGGCC
>JBGSNJ010000284.1:0-1738 GCA_041739715.1 Aestuariivirga sp. | reverse complement strand
GGCAGCGATTGACACGGGCAGCCAGCCGGGAGACGGGAGACTGTTCTGAATGCATGTTACGCCGGAATCGCTTCCGGCAAGGTGAGGGTATGAAGGACAGTCTGGCTCTGATCGGATTCGAATGGGCCGGGCCGCAACTGCGTGCCTGGGCTTTTGACGGCGAAGGCGAGATCCTGTCTTCCGTCCAGGTGCGGGAAGAATCGGTCGCGGGCCATCCCGACTGGGCCGGGCGCCTGCAGTTCCACCTCTCCGAATGGCTGGGGGAAGCGCCGCAAGTCCCGGTCATCGGCAGCGGCGACGTCTCCGCCTCCCTCCTGCGATCGGGCGGCCTGCAGCTGAATGCGCCGCTTGCGCTGTCGCAGCTCCCCGCCCAGCTAGGCAAGGCTGGCAGCGTCCACCTCGTGCCCTGGATTGGCCAACTCGCGCCGCCTGACCTGACCTGCGGCGCCGAAGCTATCCTGTTTGGCCTCGAGGACGCCAATGGCGCCATCTGCATCGCGGGCCAGCACACGCGCCACTGCGTGGTCGAGCATGGCCGCCTGCTGGAGTTCTCGACCGAGATCACTGCTGAACTGCGCGATCTGCTGCTGTCCCATGGCACGATGTCCCTACAGGCGCCGGGGCCGCAGACGTTTGATATGAAAGTCTTCAAGGACTGGATCGAGCGGGCCCTCGATACAGACGACTCGCCGCCCGTCTTCTCGGTGGAGGCGGCCATTCGGCAGGGCGCCCTGTTGCCGGCCAACAAGGCCGCAGCCCTTGCCGGCCTGATGATTGGCGCGGATGTTGCCGCGCACTATGATCCCGGTGACGAAGTACTGCTGGTGGCGGATGGCCCGCTTCTGGAAGCCTACGGGTTTGCCCTTGATGCGCTGGGGGCGGATGTCGAGGAAACCTCCGCAGTCGAGGCCCTGCAGGACGGCCTGTTTGAAATCGCCGATCTTGCCGGACTGCTCGGCGAGGATTAAGGCCCGCAGGTTACGTGAGGAATTCCAGCCTTCGATGATCATCACGCCTGAATGCGTTGCGCCGACCGGATGCCTCATTGGCCAGTCTCCCCTTTGGAGCCATGCCGAAGGCTTCCTGTGGTGGGTCGACCAGAAGCGCGCCAAGCTGCACCGCTACAACCCCCGCACCGGCAACACCCGCCGGTATGAACTCCCGGTCCGGCCAAGCCGGATTGCGCTGTTCGACGGGCTGCTCTTGATGGCCGCCGACCGGGAAATCGGGTTCTTCGATCCGGCCACCGAGATCTACGAGCGCCTGACCGTGGTCGAAGGGGAACTGGAGACCAACCGCACGAGCGATGGCGGCGTGGCGCCCGATGGCTCGTTCTGGTTCGCCACCGAGGACGATTCCGAGCGCGAACCGGTGGGCAACTATTACCGCTATGGCCCGGACAAGGTTATTTCGCCGATCCGCCTGCCGTCCGTCATGTTGTCACGCACCTTCGAGTTCTCACCGGATGGGCGCACCTTCTACACCTGCGATTCCACGGAATGCGAAATCCTGGCGCATGATTTCGACCCTGAGACAGGCGCCGTCAGCGGACGCCGCAGCTTTGCCTTCACGCATGAACTCGGCGGAATGCCCTTCGGCTCGGCCGTAGATCAGGAAGGCGGCCTCTGGACCTGCCTGCACGGCGCCTCGCGCGTCGTCCGCTTCACGCCTGATGGGCAAGTCGATCAGGTGATCGTGCTGGCCGCGCCGCTGCCCACGGGCTGCGCGCTCGGGGGGC
>JBGSNJ010000269.1:0-5818 GCA_041739715.1 Aestuariivirga sp. | reverse complement strand
CCATGCGGCCGCGGTTGAGATGGGCCTCGGCAACGGCAAGATCGACGGCGAGGCCCTCGGCGGTCGGCAACACCAGTACGCCGCCGATGTCGGAAGCCCTGGCAACGAGGCCTTCGGCCAGCGCGAAGCCCACCGCGAAGTCCTCGAGATCGGCAGGCGTCGCCATCATGACCGCGTAGTTCTGCGAGTTGAAGAGAAGGGCGACCGGAACTTCCTCCGGCACCTGCCAGACCGTGGGCACTTCGCCGCCCAGCGTGTGCAGCATGCCGCGCGCCGGACGCGATGTGGCCGCGCCCGGCCTCGCCTTCAGGGCAACGATGTTGTTACTCCGCTGCGACAAGAGGCTTCTCCGCGATCTTCTTGTTCTCTTCCTCGCGCTCTTCCCATTCCTTCTGCCAGTCGGAGGGGTGGTTCGACACTGTCACCTGCACGGCCGTGACCTTGTATTCGGGGCAGTTGGTGGCCCAGTCGGAATACTCGGTCGTGATCACGTTGGCGCCGGAGCCCGGGTGATGGAATGTCGTATAGACCACGCCCTGCGGCATACGCTCGGATATCACCGCGCGCAGCGTGGTGGCGCCGATGCGGCTGGCCACCGAGACCATGGCACCGTCCCTGATGCCGCGGACTTCGGCATCATGCGGATGGATCTCCAGGACATCTTCCTTGTGCCAGGCCACATTGGCCGTGCGCCGGGTCTGGGCGCCAACGTTGTATTGCGACAGGATGCGGCCGGTGGTGAGGATGAGCGGGAAGGAGCGGTTGGTCTTTTCCGGCGTGGGTACGAATTCGGTGATCATGAAACGGCCCTTGCCGCGCACGAAGCCGCCGACATGCATGAGGGGCGTCCCTTCGGGCGCCTTGTCGTTGCAGGGCCACTGCACCGAACCCAGCTTGTCGATCTTGTCGAAGGAGACGCCGGCGAAGGTGGGCGTCACCCGCGCGATCTCGTCCATGATCTCGGAGGCCGAGGCATAGGCCATGGGATAGCCCATGGCGGTGGCGAGTTCGCAGACCACCTGCCACTCGTGCTTGCCCTGCATCGGCGCCTTGACCTGGCGCACGCGGTTGATGCGGCGTTCGGCATTGGTGAAGGTGCCGTCCTTCTCAAGGAAGGAGGTGCCGGGGAAGAAGACATGGGCGAAGGCGGCGGTTTCGTTGAGGAAGAGGTCCTGCACCACCACGCACTCCATGGATTCCAGCGCATGGGTCACGTGTTTGGTGTTGGGATCGGACTGGGCGATGTCCTCGCCCTGCACGAAGATGCCCTTGAAGCTGCCGTCGATGGCCGCGTCGAACATGTTGGGAATGCGCAGGCCCGGCTCGGCATCGAGCGTCGTCCTCCAGATTTCCTCGAACATGTGGCGCACCGTGTCGTCGCTGACATGGCGGTAGCCGGAGAACTCGTGCGGGAAGGAGCCCATGTCGCAGGAGCCCTGCACATTGTTCTGTCCACGGAGCGGATTGACGCCCACGCCGTTGCGCCCGACATTTCCGGTGAGCATGGCGAGATTGGCCATGGCCATGACCATGGTCGAGCCCTGGCTGTGCTCGGTGACGCCGAGACCATAATAGATGGCGCCATTGCCGCCGGTAGCATAGAGCCGCGCGGCGGCGCGGACTTCCGAGGCCGGAACGCCGGTGACGCTCTCGAGGGCTTCCGGCGAATTGACCGGGTCCTTGATGAAGGCCTGCCAGCGGGTGAACTCGGCGAGATCGCAGCGCTCCGCGATATAGGCCTTGTTCTCGAGGCCTTCGGAGACGATCACATGGGCCATGGCATTGACGATCGCGACGTTGGTGCCGGGCAGGAGCTGCAGGTGGTGCTGCGCCTCGATATGGGGCGAGCGCACGATGTCGGTGCGGCGCGGATCGATGACGATGAGCCTGGCGCCCTCGCGCAGACGCTTCTTCATGCGCGAGGCGAAGACCGGATGGCCATCGGTGGGATTGGCGCCGATCACCACGATGACGTCCGATGCCGCGACGGACTTGAAGTCCTGCGTGCCGGCCGATGTGCCGAAGGTCTTGGACAGCCCATAGCCGGTGGGCGAGTGGCAGACGCGGGCGCAGGTATCGACGTTGTTGTTGCGGAAGGCGGCGCGGATCATCTTCTGCACCACGAAGACCTCCTCGTTGGTGCAGCGCGAGGAGGTGATGCCGCCGATGGAGCCGCGGCCGTACTTCTTCTGGATCTCCGCGAAGCGCGCCGCCGCATAGCCGATGGCCTCGTCCCAGGGCACCTCGCGCCATGGGTCGGTGATCCGTTCACGGATCATCGGCTTGGTGACGCGGTCCTTGTGGGTGGCATAGCCCCAGGCGAAGCGGCCCTTGACGCAGGAATGGCCCTCGTTGGCGCCGCCATCCTTGTAAGGCACCATGCGGACCACCTCGTCGCCCTTCATCTCGGCCTTGAAGGAGCAGCCGACGCCGCAATAGGCGCAGGTGGTGACCACCGAGTGCTCTGGCTGGCCGAGCTGGATGACGGATTTCTCCGAGAGCGTGGCAGTAGGGCAGGCCTGGACGCAGGCGCCGCAGGACACGCATTCCGAATTGAGGAAGTCCTCGTCCATGCCGGCGGAGACATGCGAGGCGAAGCCGCGGCCGTCGATGGTGAGCGCGAAGGTGCCCTGCACCTCCTCGCAGGCGCGCACACAGCGCGAACA
Organism: Aestuariivirga sp.; assembly: GCA_041739715.1. GTDB lineage: Bacteria > Pseudomonadota > Alphaproteobacteria > Rhizobiales > Aestuariivirgaceae > Aestuariivirga. Next base: position 3,152 of record JBGSNJ010000269.1, on the reverse strand, counting down.
GACGATGCATTTGGCCGGATCGAAGGTGAAATAGGGATTGGACTCGTCCTTGGCCTTGAAGCGGAAGTTCTCTTCCCCGCCGGGACGTTTGGCGAAGACGTGATTGTCGCCCTCGTAGCCGTAGCGCACCTCGCGCAGGCCCACGGCGCCGGCCATGTCCTGCAACTCGCAGTCGCCATTGGCGGCACAGGTGAGGCAGTCGAGCGGATGGTCGGAGATATAGAGTTCCATCACGCCCTTGCGCAGTTTCGCCAGGCGATCCGTCTGTGTACGGACCTTGATGCCGGGCGCCACGGGCGTGGTGCAGGAGGCGGGCGTGCCCTTGCGGCCCTCGATCTCGACGAGGCAGAGGCGGCAGGATCCGAAGGCGTCCAGCGAGTCGGTGGCGCAGAGCTTGGGGATCTTGGTGCCCAGCTCCATTGCGGCGCGCATGATGGAGGTTCCCTCCGGCACGGTGACCGAAAGGCCGTCGATCTCCAGCGTCACCAGGTTGGGCGAGCCGGACTTCGGCGTTCCGTAGTCGGTTTCCTTGATGAGGGTCATTCCTGTCGCTCCTACTCGGCCGCCATGCGGGCCGGCTTGTCGAAATCCTCGGGGAAGTGCTTCACCGCGCTCATGACCGGCATGGGGGTGAGGCCGCCCATGGCGCAGAGCGAGCCGTCGGTCATGGTCTGGCAGAGATCCTCCAGCACCTCGAGGTTGGCGTCGCGGTCGACGCCGGCGATGATCTTGTCGATGGTCTCGACCCCGCGGGTCGAGCCGATGCGGCAGGGAGTGCACTTGCCGCAGGATTCGATGGCGCAGAACTCCATGGCGAAGCGCGCCATGCGGGCCATGTCGACGCTGTCGTCGAAGACCACGATGCCGCCGTGGCCCACCATTGCGCCCTGCGCGGCGAAGGTCTCGTAATCCATCGGCAGGTCGAGCTGCTCGGCCGGCAGATAGGCGCCGAGCGGGCCGCCCACCTGGATGGCGCGGATCGGGCGGCCGGTGAAAGTGCCGCCGCCGAAGCCCTCGACCAGTTCCCGCAGCGTGACGCCAAAGGCCTTCTCGACAAGGCCGCCCTGGCGGATGTTGCCGGCCAGCTGGAAGGGCAGGGTGCCGCGCGAGCGTCCCATGCCGTAGTCCTTGTAGGCCGTGCCGCCCTTTGCGAGAATGAAGGGGACGGCCGCGAAGCTCAGCACGTTGTTGATGACGGTGGGCTTGCCGAAGAGGCCTTCCAGCGCCGGGATGGGCGGCTTCGGCCGGACCATGCCGCGCTTGCCCTCTAGGCTTTCCAGCATGGCGGTCTCTTCGCCGCAGATGTAGGCGCCGGCGCCGCGGCGGACCTCGAGGCGGAAGGATTTGTCCGTACCCTGAATATTGTCGCCCAGCCATTTCGCCGCCGTGGCGGCGGCGATCGCTTCCTTCATGGCGGCAATGGCATCGGGATACTCGGAGCGGATATAGACGAAGCCGCGGGTGGCGCCGGTGGCGATGCCGGCGATGGTCATGCCCTCGATGAGCATGAGGGGATCGCCCTCCATGACCATGCGGTCGGCGAAGGTGCCGCTGTCGCCCTCGTCGGCGTTGCAGCAGACATACTTCTGGTCCGCCTTCGCATCATGCACCGTCTTCCACTTGATGCCGGTGGGGAAGCCCGCGCCGCCGCGGCCGCGCAGCCCCGACTCGGAGACCTCGGCGACGATGGCCGCGCCCGCCATGGACAGCGCCTTCTTCAATCCTTCGAAGCCGCCATGATTCAAATAGTCCTCGACCGAGACCGGATCGGTGATGCCGCAACGTGCGAAGGTGAGGCGTTCCTGGTTCTTCAGGTAGGGGTGGGACTCGATGTTGCCCAGGGACAGCGCGTGTTTGCCGCCCGCATGGAACTTCGCGGCGACCAGCGAGTCGACGTCGGCGGCGGTGACGGGTCCATAGGCGACGCGCCCGGATGGGGTATCGACCTCCACCATCGGTTCCAGCCAGAACAGGCCGCGCGATCCATTGCGGACGATCTGCAGGCCGAGATGCTGCGCATGCTTCGCGATGGCCGCAGCCACTTCATCGGCACCTACCGAACGGGCGGCGGAATCGCGGGGAACGAATACGCGGATCATGCGCGGCACTCCGCGGCAATCTTCTCGAAGCCTTCGGCATCGACCCGGCCGACGAGCCTGCCATCCACCATCATGGCGGGCGCCAGCGCACAGTTCCCGAGGCAATAGGCGGCCTCGACGGTGATGGCGCCATCGGCGGTGGTTTCGCCGAACGTCACCTTGAGCGACCGCTGCACCAATGCGGCGAGGGCCTCGGCCCCCATCGACTGGCAGGCCTCGGCCCGGCAGAGCTTGATGACGTGGCGGCCCGCCGGGTGGCGGTGGAAGTCGTGATAGAAGGTCACAACGCCATGGACCTCGGCGCGCGAGAGGTTCAACGCCTTGGCCAGCGCGGGGAGCGCCGACTCGGGCACATGCCCGAGTTCCGCCTGGAGATCGTGCAGGATCTCGATGAGCGCATCTGGCTTGTTGCCATGGGCCAAGGCAATGCGCCGTGCGGCCAGCGCTTCCTTGGGCGAAGTGTCAATCAGGCTATGCGTTTGCGACATGGACATTCTATCGCCCACGCAGGCGAAAAACGCCAATCGACTGATACTATGGGATCATAGACGCCAGTGATGACAAGGGTTTATTTACCCTCGCGGGCCACCAGCCCCTGACCAAGGCTGGCCGCCAGCATCTCCAGCGCGGACGCGAAACGGCCCTCGGCGAAGCGGCATTCCAGCGGGCAGGGATCGTCGCCGCAGCGATGGGTGTCGCGGCACTGGCCTTCCGTCTGGTTCAGCCGAACGCTGCGGCCTTCCTTATCGCAATGGGCGGCAGGGGGATTGGAAAACAGGCTCATGGATTCATCTCCTTAAGCAATCAATCGCCCAGCCGCGGGGCGGAATCCTTGATCCTGATCAAGCGCAAATCGTCACAAAAATCCTAGTAACCGGAAAATAGTCCTTGACAGCGTACGCTCGGCAGGGTCGGGATCGGAGTCGGCGGCTATATCGGCGGGCGTTCGCTGGAAAAGGTGGCGGGCCTGGTGTTTCCGGCCGTCACGGCCGCCAGAGCGGGCCGCCGTTGACTTGCAAGGCGCGGCGGAGAACCCTATCTCTTGGACTTGTC
>JBGSNJ010000251.1:0-6963 GCA_041739715.1 Aestuariivirga sp. | reverse complement strand
CATGGCGCCCTCGTCGCGGCACCAGGTCTTCGAGGCGAAGCTGGCGGCGATGGCGGCGGCGACCGGAGTGGGCGTTCCGTTCTGCGCCACGTTCAGGATCTCGGCGGTTCCGAGCGGTGCGGTGGCGTCGATCTTGCAGCCGGCGAGGATGAGGCCCGCGGCGATGATGGCCAATCCGGCATGCAGTCTCTGAAGGTTCATGAAAACTGGGCTCCTTAGGAAACTTCGAAAATCGGGCACCTGTCGATGATGGCCGGTGCCCGTGTTGCTGCCTGCTTAGCAGAAGTAAAGTCAGTAGACGACAGCGCGGCGAAACGAACGCCTTGCAACGCCCGCATAGGACAGAGGTGTCAGTGGCATGCCGATGACATCGATGAAGACCGAGACATCCGAACCGGACGCCGGCATCTCGCCCTCAAGAATCTTCACCGTGTAAGACAGGTTGCCATCCTTGAGTTCAGGCTGCTCCAGCGTTGCCACCACCTGACGCATGCTGTCACCCTCGACGATCGAGATGTCGGCATTCGGCGGGTCCTTGAGGAAGCTGTCCTTGCCTTCGCTCCAGAAGGGCACGAAGCGGGCCGTCTTCATGTTGCCGGCGACCCGCTCGGGACGATCGGTGAACATCACCGTGATCGGGCTGACATCAACCAGCGTCAGCTTGCTGCTGGCCTTGTCGAAGGTCATTCCCTTTGCCGTCTGGACAAAGAGAAAGTCAGCCTCTTTGGCTTCCTCGGCGCGTGCTGCCGCCACCTGCAGGACAGGCAGGGCCAATGCCGCCGACATGAGGATGGAGCGTCTTTGAATGTTCCGGGTGGTCATGGTGAGTCAGTCTCCTTTGTTGAATTCTCTTGTTGAGCGTGTGGCGCACCGGCCTGCCCGCAGACCTTCGGGTCGATGGGTCGGTTGGCCCCGACGGCTATCTCCGGCCGGACCGGCCCGAGTCCACGCCGTCATGCATCATTCCGACGGCGTTGTTGTACTTGTTGATACCGTCGTCGAAGCGACCGTCCTTGCAGTCACTTCCCGCCTCCAGCGACAGAGCGGTGGCCTTGTCGACATCAGGATCGCTTCTCTTCGATGAGTAGTTGGTAAAGACATCGCTCAGTCCGTCGCACTGCTTGAGGGGTTCCATCTCTTCGGCAGCCGCGTTTCCGGCACTCAAAACTGTCAGTGGCACGAGCAGCGATAGAACAGTCAATTTCATCACGAGTCTCCGGCGTTAGGTGCACAGGGGTTGGTAGACTGCGAATGTCTTCGGATGGCCTTTCCGCCTGCCGGCGCAAGGCCAGCATGGAAACGGCGTCGAGAACGACGGATGTGGCTTTATCACAAGTTCGTTGGACAGAATTGACTTTCGGTGCCAAGTACAGTCCGATAAACTTCTTCTAATGATTGGGAAGCGGATGTCCGCAAGTCCGTCCCGACACGGCAACGTCGCAGGTAGTTTCAAGTCAGGCACTGCCGCCAGTCATTGGGAAGCTGGGCCTCGATTACCTGCACATTTTTGAGGCAGCAGGATTGGCGGTGTGCAGACCATGCGGAGAGCCGCCCTAAGGCAAGTGCCCTATATGCTCTATCCCACTTCGAATGGGCGTTCAGGGCTATAGGCAGAACGTCTCAGTCAGAAATTATGGGCTCTGCCCCTGATCAACATGCAGCCTTCTAAATGTTGTCGGCGTCGCACCTGTCCAGCGGCGGAAGGCGCGCGTGAAGCTGGAGGCGTCGGTGTAGCCGAGATCATGAGCGATTTCGATGAGATGGCGGCGTGGATCTCTCAAGAGGCCTTGCGCATGATCGAAGCGCACGCGGTCGACCAGCGCAGAATAGTCCAGGCCGTGGTCAGCAAGGCGGCGTTGCAGGGTGCGCACGCTCAGGCCTGCCGCGGATGCAATCCAACCGATCTGCGCCTGCCGGTCCGCCATGGACAGAAGGGCGAGCTGCGAAATAGAAGATGGGAAATCAGCCGGGGGCGCCGAGTTGATCAGGGCCTGATAGTCAACATCCTCGGTGCTGGACCGCGCGAATTGATTGCGCCGGAGCGGTGTACTCAGGAGCTTTCGATCAAAACGAGAGACGAAACGCGTGCTCGCTTCACGGGAATTCCATTCAGAACTTCGCTCGTGCCAAACATCAGATCATGTAGCGAAGCGGTCAGGTGAATCTCCTTAGGCTGCCAGCTCGGGCCAGCAGCAACGCGGATACAACTGATGAGCAGCGTAAGTGTGTATTGCTCGCCAAACTGCCAGCCGGATACCAACCTCGGTGTATAGGCCGTATTGACGCGGGCCTGGCCGGCAAGACTGTCAATCCAGATATGCTGCGCGGAATTGTAGAGATGGATGACGCGCGAGATCTTCTCCAACGCTTCATGAAGCGTCAGGGATTGCAGGACGAGGCGTCCGAAAGCACCGAGATTCTGAAACTGGGTCTCGCTTCCCACCATGAAGCCCAGGTGCTCCAGTCCTTCCTTCCGTGCCAGGCGGTCCACAAACCCAAACGCGTGGTTGAGAGGAATGAGAGCCTCGGGGCCTGCATAGATCGCATGAGTCAGCTTGGCTTCAGAAAGACGCTTCTCCACGGACACGCCGATCCGCTCAGCAAAATCAACAAAGGGCAGAACTGCGCTGCTTCGCACCATAGGAACCGCCGCCATGCCAAACCCCGGCTTGTTCATGGAACTAACTTTGTTCTCGGTCTGATCGCCAATGATGCAAAACTACAACAGTTGTGGCATGAAGTGTCAAGAATGGCCACTGTGTACTGGTCTATTGATTGTGAAAGAAGAACTGCTCGGATTTCTATTGGGACGGCGTCCTCCGCCGCTCGTTCCGTAGTGCAGTCTTTGCTGAGGCGAGTTGAAGCAAAACCTGTTCTTTGTAATGGAGGAATAGCATGACCACCAAACGCGATCTGCTCCGCGGCGGCGCTGCTGCGGCCCTGGCCGCAATCGTTTCTCCGCTTCCGGCCCTGGCGGCCAGCGGGAGGCCCGGCTTTTTCAGCGCCAAGGACATCGCCGAGGCGGGTTACGTCTATGGCCTGCCCATCGTGATGAACTACGGGGTCATGTACGAGTTCATCATCGACAAGAATTCCAGCCAGTACAAGGCGCCGTTCAACACCATCGCCAACGAGGCCCGCGTCTTCACCTACAAGGACACGGCGGTGGTGACGCCCAACAGCGACACGCCATACTCCATGCTGTGGCTGGATCTCCGCGCCGAGCCCATGGTGATCTCGGTGCCGGCGGTCGATCCGAAGCGCTACTATTCGGTGCAGCTCACCGACGGCAATACCTACAACTACGGCTATATCGGCAGCCGCGCCACGGGCAGCGAAGCCGGCGACTATCTGGTGGTCGGGCCGGGCTGGCACGGCAGCAAGCCCGATGGCATCCGCAAGGTCTTCCAGTCCACCACCGACTTCGGCCTGACCATCTTCCGCACCCAGCTCTTCAATGCCGACGACATGGACAACGTGAAGAAGGTGCAGGCCGGCTACAAGGTGCAGCCGCTCTCGGCCTATCTCGGCCAGCCCGCGCCTGCGGCAGCGCCCGATGTCAGCTTTCCGGTCTTCACCAAGGATCTGGCCAAGACGGACTTCTTCGAGTTCCTCGATTTCTCGCTGCAGTTCGCGCCGGCGCAGCCCAACGAGGCCTGGATCCGCGAGCAGCTGGCGAAGATCGGCGTGGGCCCCGGCAAGACCTTCAACTTCAAGGACCTCCCCGTCGAACAGAAGGCGGAAATCCTGCTCGGCCTGGCCGAGGGCAAGCGCAAGGTGGACGAAGCCGCCAAGAACCTTGGCAAGGAAATCAATGGCTGGCGGGTTTCGGCAGCGCAAGGTGACGCCGCATTCTTCCATGGCGACTGGCAGTTGCGGGCGGTGGCGGCACAGGCCGGCATCTATGGAAACAATGCGGTCGAAGCCATGTATCCGCTCACCCGCAATGATGCAGATGGCAATGCGCTCGATGGCTCCAAGCACAACTACACGATCACCTTCAAGGAGGGCGACCTGCCGCCGGTCAACGCCTTCTGGTCGATCACCATGTATGACGGCAAGACCCAGCTCCTGATCGAGAACCCGATCAACCGCTACCTGGTCAACTCGCCGATGCTGCCCGACATGAAGAAGAATGCCGACGGCTCGGTCACCATCTATGTTCAGAACACGTCGCCGGGCAAGGAGCTGGAATCGAACTGGCTGCCGGCGCCGGATGGCCCGATCTACATGGTCATGCGCCTCTACTGGCCGAAGGAAACCCCGCCGTCGATCCTGCCAGCCGGCGAAGGCACCTGGCAGCCCCCGGGCGTGGTGAGGGCGTCGTAGGAACCGTCATGCGCTGTGAGGCGTAGCCTTTCACGAGCACAAGAAGGTTGCGTGATCGCTTGTTCTTGGGAGCTTCCGGTTCATGATTTCGAGAAGATCGCTGTCGTCCATTCTCCTGGCCGCCCCCGCCGTTCTCTCCACCGGCGGCCTTTCTCCGCATCATTTCGCTGCCAACGCCGATACGGCATCGCCGGCCAGTGCCCCCAGCGCGATGGACTGGCGGGAGACATATGCCTACACGCTCGGCATGCAGGCTTACATCTTCGGCTTCCCTTGGATCTACCTGCCGAGCCTGCGGTGGAACTGGGTGACTGTCCCGAAGCCGAAAGGTTCGATTACACCCTACGCGCCGCTCAACCACTTCTACAATGTCCGCGACCTCGCCACCGCCGCCTACAGGGACGGTGGCTCTCCCAACAACGATACGCTCTATTCGATTGCCTGGGTCGACGTCTCGAAGGAGCCGATCGTACTGTCCCACCCAGACATGGGTGAACGCTACTTCACCTTCCAACTGGCCTGCCTCGACAGCGACAACTTCGCCTATGTCGGAAAGAGAACCACGGGCGGCGCGGCCGGAAGCTTCGCCATCATCGGCCCCGGCTGGGACGGCATGCTTCCGCCCGGGCTCACAGCGCTCCCGCGTTCGCGCACCAACAGTGTCCTGATTTTCGGTCGGACGCTGATTGACGGGCCTGCCGACAAGGCAGCCGTAAACGCGCTGCAGGATCAGTACAGCCTGATTCCCTTGAGCCTGTGGGGACAGGGCAGCGTCAACTTGCCAGAGAGCCGGAACGTTTGGCCACCCTTCGATGCGAAGACCGATCCGCTGGCGGAATGGAAAACCATGGTCCGCGCCATGACCGAGGATCCTGTCGAGCCGCGGTTGAAGGAACTGACGAATCTCTTCTCCAAGATCGGCGTCGCACCGGGGCGCGATATGGACACGCTGGACGAATTCACCAAGCGTGGTCTCGCACGCGCGGCGATCGACGGCCGGAAACTGCTCAACGACGTCAACAAGTCCGGACTGCTGGGCAAGCGCGTCAATTACTGGAACATTCCGCCCGCAGCATTGGGACGGGCCGGATTGGAGGACGACTTCCTTCTGCGTGCCTCGCTGCAATGCCTTGGGGGGATCATCGCCAATGATCCGGCCGAGGCTGTCTACTTCAACACATTCAACGGCGCCGACGGGGCACCGCTTGATGGAGCGAAGAAGTATGTGATGCATTTCGCGCCCGGCTCGCTTCCCAAGGTCGATGCCTTCTGGTCTCTCACGCTGTATGATCCCACCTACAATCTCACGCCGAATCCGATCGACCGCTATGCGATTGGAGACCGAACGCCCGGCCTGAAGCGCGATCCCGATGGCGGCCTGACGATCTACATTCAATCCACGTCTCCGGGCGAGGATCATGCCTCAAACTGGCTGCCGTCGACACAGGAGGGCGCCTTTCTGCTCGTCCTCCGGACTTACATGCCGGGCGAGGCCATTGTACAGCAGAGATGGGCGCCACCCGGTGTGACGCTGGTTTCCTAATCGCGGATGTAGAAATGCATCACGGAAAGTCTGCTCCGGGTCAGTCGCATCACTTTACCCTCACCTCACCGTGTCCGTTCGGTCACTAACAACAGACAAGCGTGGCTACAGATGCAGGCATCGGTCGGGGACGGGAGCAGTCTTTGACGCAAGTGAGACTAGTACTGGATGAGCCTGAGCGGGCTTCAGCGGCTTACGTCATTGCGACGAAGTCTTACGACGATGTCGATGCAGTCGATCTCCGTACCTGATGGAACATCCGGCAAGCCAGTAACCTCGAGTTCCCGGGAGCCGATATCGAGCAACTCATCCGTGTCTTGCAAGTAATAGTGAAAGTGGTTTGACGTATTCGTGTCGAAGAACGACCGGTCGCCCTCAATCGCAATCTTCCGCAAAAGCCCCATCGCGGTGAACTGATTGAGCGTGTTGTAGACTGTGGCCAGGGAAATCCGCACGTCTGCGGCGAGCGCTTCGTGATGGAGAGCCTCCGCACTCACGTGACGATCTTCTGATCCGAACAGCAGGCGCGTCAAGGCAAGACGTTGCGACGTCGGTCGAAGTCCTGCCACTCGCAGCCTGTCGACAAGGGCTTGATCTTGCATGCGCATGTCCGTCTCTCGACACCTTTCCGGTTGATCACCCTATAGCCGACCGGTGATCGGCAGATCAACTGGACCGGGAGCCGCAGAGCCCCCGGTCCAGCGTCACTTACTTGGGCTTCACCTCGCCACTCGGACGCGGCGTCGTTGCCGTCTCGGGTGGCAGCACCGGATAGGTGATCTCCGGCAGTTCGCCGGTGAGTGAGTCGAGGAAGGCCGTGATGGCCGTCACTTCGTCGTCGTTGAGTTCGGCGCCAAGCTGCGAGACACCCATGATGGCGACGGCCTGCTTCAGGTCCCAAACCTTGCCGGAATGGAAGTAGGGCGCCGTCAGCGCGATGTTGCGCAAGGGTGCTGCGCGGAACACGTACTGATCGTCGGCGGTTGCAGTCACCGCGAAGCGGCCCTTGTCGTTGGCGGGCAGGATCTCGGCACCGGGCTTTTCGATCAGGCCGAAGGGATAGTAGCCCTGGCCGCCAATGTTGACTCCGC
>JBGSNJ010000243.1:0-5173 GCA_041739715.1 Aestuariivirga sp. | reverse complement strand
GTGATGTAGCCGCCAACCACGCCGAAGGCCTTGCCAAGCGTGCCTTCGATCACAGTGATCCGGTCCATCAGGCCCTCGCGCTCGGCGATGCCGCCGCCGCGCGGGCCATACATGCCCACGGCGTGGACTTCATCGAGGTAGGTCATGGCATTGTACTTGTCGGCAAGGTCGCAGATCTCGCGGATCGGGCCGATGTCGCCATCCATGGAGTATACCGATTCGAAGGCAATCAGCTTCGGCCGGTCCGGATCGATGTGTTTCAGCAGGCGCTCGAGATCGGCCACGTCATTGTGTTTGAAAATGTGGCGTTCGGCACGGCTGTGACGGATGCCTTCGATCATCGAGGCGTGGTTTCCAGCGTCGGACAGCACCACGCAGTCGGGGATGCAGGAAGCCAGCGTGCCGAGCGCAGCCCAGTTCGATACGTAGCCTGAGGTGAAGAGCAGGGCGGATTCCTTGCCGTGCAGGTCGGCCAGTTCCTGCTCCAGCAGGACGTGATAGTGATTGGTACCCGAGATGTTGCGTGTTCCGCCGGCGCCAGCCCCGCAACTGTCGATGGCCTCGTGCATTGCTGCGATGACTGCCGGATTCTGGCCCATGCCGAGGTAGTCGTTCGAGCACCAGACGGTGATCTCATGCTCCGTGTCTGCCGTGCGATGCGTCGCCCGCGGGAATCTTCCTACCTTGCGCTCCAGGTTGGCGAAGATGCGGTAACGCCCTTCCTCGCGGAGTCCATCCAGTTCGGACTTGAAGAAGTTCTCGTAGTTCATGTCATCCTCCCGCGCATCTTCCCGCTTGCTTTCAGGGTGTTGTCTTTACCAGTTTCAGTTCCACGGCTTCGGATGCCGTATTGTGTGCAGGCCGCTGCGGTTCATGCTGCACCGCCAGTGTCCAGCGGAAGAGCTTCTCGACCGGCAATGGCAGCATCAGGAACCAGTGCTCGACCAACGCCAGCGTCATCATTGCGCCAAGGAAACTCAGGCTGGTGACGTCATGTGCCGTATAGGTGCTGGCGGCCGAGAGGAAGAGAAGGACCGACCCGATGGTCGCCGCCGTCACGGAGACGGGGAAGAGCAGATTCATCGGCTTCCGGTTGAGAAAGCTCTTGAGGACTTCCATGCGGGCAGGGACAAACTCCTCGCTGACGTTCCGCACGCCAAGGAACACGTTCAGGCGCGCGCTCAGGTTCATCATCCAGAGCAGAAGATAGGTCCACATGGCGACAAGGTTCTGGCTGTCCCACACCAGCCAGGCAATGACCAGGGCGACGGCGATGATCGACAACTCGTGCCAGAGATTGACTTCGATGGCATGGCGGAAATGCCTCCAGCCTGAACAACCTGCCTGGCAGCGATGCTTCCGCGGACCGGTGATGTATCCCATGTACAGGCTGATTTCCTGGAAGCCCCAGGCCAGAACGGCCGCCGTGAAGGCGAGGTAGGTGGCCACGATCCCGGTATCGCCGCGCAGCCACCAGATGGCACCCAGTGCAGTCGCCAGAACGGCGCTCGCTCCCAGCATGCTCCACCGGAAGGTTCGCGCCGGGAGGCTGTCCAGGTAGAAGATCAGCCCGGTGCAGAACCACCAGAGAAAGAGCGCGTAGGCGATGGGCAGGGCATAGGCCATCGGAGTCGTGCGGATCCTACCAGGTTGGCGCCAGGCGGATGTCGCGCGGCAGGGCGTTGGTCTTTGACGGGATCATGTAGAGCCGCAGAAAGCAGAGGCCAGCCGCGGCCGTGGTGCGGAGCTTTCCAAGCTTCGCAGTCAGTCCGCCCTTCTGCTGCCAGACCGCGTTGCGGTCGTTGATCTGGCGCAGCTTGGCGAGACCTGCAAAGAAGGCCGGGTTGTCGATGTCGAGTTCCAGCGGAAAGACCTGGCGCGAGATCTCCGACGTGATCTTGAAGACCTTGTATCCGTAGTCGTCGGGATCGATACCGAGGGCCTCGTGGAAATGCGGCCGCTGATGGTCGCGCACATACATGGTTGCGAAGACGGCAAGCAGGAAGAACTTCACCCAGTACTTGTTTAGCCCGCTGAGAAGTTCGGGATTGGCCCGCATCAGCAGGGCAAAGGCCTCGCCGTGGCGGAATTCGTCGTTGCACCACTGCTCGAACCACTTGAAGATCGGATGGAACCGCCGCTCCGGATGGGCCTGGAGGTGGCGGAAGATGGTGATGTATCGGGCATAGCCGATCTTCTCGGAGAGATAGGTCGCGTAGAAGATGAACTTCGGCTTGAAATAGGTATACTTCTTCGATTTGGTCAGGAAGCCGAGGTCGACGCCGATCTTGAAGTCCTTGAGCGTGTCATTGATGAAGCCGGCGTGGCGTCCCTCGTCGCGGCTCATGAGCTTGAAGAGTTCGCACATGTCCGGATTGGATCCGCGCTTGCGCATTTCGGCGTAAAGCACGCAGCCGGAAAACTCCGCCGTCAGCGAGCTGACCAGGAAGTCGACGAACTCCTTGCGCAGGCCCTCGGGAAGGCTTTCAAGCGTGACGTGGTCCCACTCGGCATTGCGCTTGAAGTGGGACTTGTTGGGGTCGCTGGCCATCTCGGCAATCAGCGCATCCCATTCCTTGCGCACCGAGGTGACGTCCATGTCGTTCAGTGCCGCGTAGTCGGTCGTGTAGAAGCGCGGGCTCAGGACCGTACTCTCCTGCGCCTTCTTGAGCGTATCCGCCGGGCGGATGCCGAGTGTTTCGATGGTCATAGTTCCTCCCCCGAGAAGCTGAATTCCAGCAGTTCCATGAATTCTAGGTCGCCCGTCATCTTGACCCATTTGCGCTCGATCCAACCGGCGCGCTTGATCGTCGCCTTGCGGCGTTCGGCTGTGGTTTCGCCGTAGGGCACGACGATGGGCTTGCCGTGTACGAGAACCTCGTCCCCGGGCTTGATTTCCACATTGCCGTCCAGTTCGACATGGGCGGCGAGGCTCTCGAAGGTGTTGACGACATGTACGGTGCACATCACGTCTTCACGTGGACCGGCAAAGAGGTTCATTGTGCTTGTCCTCCCTCACTACGTTTCAGATAGGGCTCGAAACTGGCCGCGTTGGTCTGGCCATAGGCCATGAGGTCCAGGGCGACGCCGTCATGGGTGTCGATCAGCACGAGCCTGTTGTTGGGCCAGCGCTGCAGCAGGAAAGGGACTTCGTAGGAGACCTGGTCGCTCTTGCGGGCCCGGTTGAGGCCGCGCATCAGGCCGCGCAGGAAGTGATTGGTGCCGGGTGCCACGATCGCCACGTCTTCACCGGTCTCGGCGTCGATGATGCGCACGCTGCCGTCCGGGGCATCTGCGAAGCGCAGAAGCCGCGACGCCTCGGGAGCCTCGGTCAGCTGTCCGGTCATTCCCGGGGATGGCGGCATACCACCGAGGCGTGCCGCTGCCACGAAAACCAGCGTCGCGCAGAGAAAGGCGACAACCACGGTGGTCGGGAGTTTCGGTGCCGCGGTCGCGGGGCTGGGCTGCATGCTTTCCATCCTCATGCTGCAACCGCCCGAACCGGCAGCTTCACGGCCTGTCCCTGGCGGGCCGCAGCAGACTGCGGTGCATTGCTCAGGGCCGTTGCCAGAAGCTTTGCCACCTGGTCAGCGTTGGGAATGGCGCGGAGGCAAGGTTGCGGATTGCGGAAATGCAGGGGCCGCGCATGCGGCCAGAGCAACAGGTAGGCAACCCGCTCGGAGCCAGCGAGCTTGAGCGGAATCTCGCCCGAGCCGCCGGCATAGAGACGGAGCGAGGCGCTGTCCACCAGCCGGAAGGGCAGGTTCAGCGTTACCGGAAGGGCGATGCCGATGCGCATCACCAGGCGCTTGGTGGTCATGCTGTAGACGGTCGTCCGTGCACTGACATAGGCGAGGAACGTCAGGATCGTCGCCGCGATACCGCCCATCGGCAGGAGCCAGACGAAGGGCCAGGATGCATCGGAAAGCGAGGATCCGTCGGCAAGCCTGAAGACGGCTTGGACGATGGCAATGGCCAGGAAATACCAGATCACCTTGCGGGCATGAAAGGCATGGACTGCAAGATCCTGCCAGCGCGGGGCGCCCTGCCAGAGCAGGCGTTCTCCTGCTGGCAGCATCTCGGGCAACCCCCTTACGGGCTCGAAGTCGAAATCGTCGTTCATATCAGGGGCTCGGCACGTTCGGGCGTGGCATAGAGGTGTCCGCTGGCGTAGTAGGCACAGATGCGGTCTTCCTCAAGGCGCGTGACCACGTCCGGCTTGCGATGGGCCGGAACATTGGCGAACTGCTTGCCGAGGATTGACTTCACTTCCACCTGGTTGCGCGAGCCGCTGACGCGCGACATTGTGGTAGGCAACAGCACGTTGCGCTTGCCGTTCTTGTCGCTGACCTCGACTTCAAGATAGCGGATGATGTATTCGGCCCGGTCGAGCCAGACATCGCGGACGATGCCGCCCTGCCGCCCGTCGGCGCCGATCACCGGCATGCCGCGCGGATCGGGATCATGGGTGTCGATGTGGAAGCCGTCGGCGGCGCGCAGCGGCAGGAGCTTTGGCGTGCCGTGAATGGTGGCATCCGGAATATCCGCGCGTTCGGCATAGGCGGCAGGCCCTACGCCATCCAGCATCGGATTGCCGTCCGGTTCGAGGGGCGCACCCAGCCAGCTACCGATTGGCGTTGCCTTCACCGGGCGCGAGTCCTGCGGCTCGGCGCGGGGCGCCATAACGGTCGAACCGTCGGCGAGCTTGAAGGTCTTTGGTGAAGGAATTGCCGGGAAGCCCTGGACCGTGATGTGGGCCGAGCGTTCGGATTCGAGAGGGTAGCCCTCGCGCTTGTCCTCGCGGCGGACATAGAAGATCAATGCCGCCAGGAAGGCCCAGAACAGGTAAAGCACGATCTGGGCCACGTCGATGTACTGGGTGATAGCTGCGTTCATGTCAGGTCTCCTCGATCAGCCGGGCATTTCCGCCAGCCCGAAGCCCTGGCCGGCGCGCAGCGAGCTGCGGCGGCCCGACCGGACCAGCGGTCCGATGGCGGCGAGCGTGGCAAACAGTAGCAAGATTTCGATATGATAGACGGCACTGTATCCGGCATCCGGTCCGGCGAAGGCCGGGCCGAGTGTGCCGTGTTCGGAAAGCGCCGAAATGGTGTCGCGAAGGGTGCCGCTCACGGCGATGGCAAGGCCCGCCGACGTGGCCTGCACCGCACCCCAG
>JBGSNJ010000242.1:0-2073 GCA_041739715.1 Aestuariivirga sp. | reverse complement strand
GCGGGCTCCACGCTTCGCCGGCGGCTCGCGACCGCCGGGCGTGATGACCACGGGCGCCCTGCAGCAGCATGTCTATCTGCAAGGCTTCAGGCCGTTCAATGCGCCGGTGATCGTGGGGACCGAATGGGTGTCCTTCTCGGCGATCCTCACCTGCCGTCATCTGGGCATCAGGCCGGTGGCGATGATCGAGGCACAGGCACGAACCTCTGCGCCATGGCCCGGCGGCCCCATTGCTCGGCTGGTCTATGGCGTACCGGTGCTGCTGAACAGCCGGATCGTCGAGATCAGGGGCAGGCAGCAGGTCGAGGCCGTCGCGATCGAGACGCAAGGACGACGCCACGACCTGGCTTGCGACGGCGTGATCTTCAGCGGCGAATTCGTGCCCGAGCGCGCGGTCTTTGCCGAAGGACCGGCAATCTTCGCCGCCGGCAATGTCAATGCGCCGCTCAAGACGTCCGGGCAGTGCTGGCGCGAAGGCCGCGTTGCGGCCGAGCGCATTGCCAGGAGTCTCGCATGAGAGCCATTGCCATCGACCAGGGCACGACCGGCACCAAGTCCTTCGTGCTAGACGACGACGGCAGCTTCCGCGCCGCCGCCAGTTTCGAGCACCTGCAGATCTACCCGCAGCCCGGCTGGGTGGAGCACGACGCCGAGGAATTGCTGAGCCACGTCTCCGCTGCCATATCTGGGGCTGGCGATGCCGATTGCATCGGGATCGACAACCAGGGCGAGACGGTGGTGGCCTGGGATGCCGCGAGCGGCAGGCCCGTCTACAACGCCATCGTCTGGCAGGACGACCGCACCAAGGACGTGACCGAGCGGCTGAAGGCCGAGGGCCATGAGGCGCTCACGCAGCGCATGGCCGGACTTCCGCTCGATCCCTATTTCTCGGCCAGCAAGCTGCGCTGGCTTCTCGATCATGTGTCGGACGCGCGCGATCTTCTGCGGGAGAAGCGCCTGCGGCTGGGAACCAGCGATGCCTTCTTCCTGGCCCGCCTCACGGGCGCCTTCGCCACCGATGTCACCAATGCCTCGCGCACCAGCCTGATGTCGCTCGACACGCTGCAGTGGGACCCGCATCTCTGCGATCTCTTCGGCGTGCCGATGGAGTGCCTCCCGGAGATCTGCCCGACCGCCGGCGATTTCGGCACGCTGGGCCGGACAAGGGTGACGGCAAGCCTCGTCGACCAGCAGGCGGCGCTGTTCGGGCACGGCTGCGAGAGACCGGGCGATGCCAAGATCACCTTCGGCACGGGCGCATTTGCGTTGACTGTCGCGGGTGCGTCGCGGCTGGATGGCGGAATGACCGGCATGCTACCGACCCTGGCCTGGCGGATCGGCCGGGAACCCCCCGCATTTGCCATCGAAGGCGGAGTCTACAACGCCGCTTCGGCGCTGAACTGGGCGAAGGGGCTTGGACTCTTTTCAGACTTCTCCGAGATCGACCAGTTCACCCTGCCACCCGCAATCCTGCGTGACCTTGCCTTCGTGCCTGCGCTGTCCGGACTTGGATGTCCGCACTGGGACCGCAGCGCCGCCGGACTCTGGATCGGCCTCGGGCTCGACACGACGCGCAGCGACATGATGCAGAGCATGCTGGAAGGCATTGCCCTGCGTGCGGCGGAGGTCATCGCGGCGATGAAGCATGTCGTGCCGCTTGGCACGCGCATATCGGTGGATGGCGGCATGGCGCGCAACCCCTACTTCCTGTCCTTCCTCGCTTCGGCGCTCGACATGACGGTGCTGGTGCCATCCTCCGTCAATCTCACGGCACTCGGCACGGCGCGCATGGCCATGATCGGCGCGGGAGCGCCAGAGCTTCCGGCTCTGCCGCCTCCAGCGCATTTCATCGCACCAACCGGTGGCTTCGGCGCGGAGGCATCCAGCCGCTTCGCCGAGGCGGTTACGCGCGCCAGGGCCTGGCGGCGCAGCTAGAGCGGAATGACTCTAGATGGAACGGTATCCTGCGTTGACGAAGTAGTTCCTGCATTCTGCCGGGGAGAAGGTCTCGAGGATCGATGCGATGCGCTGGCAAGCGTCGTCGATGGAGCGTTCCCTGGCGGTTCGGAGCCA
>JBGSNJ010000237.1:0-4736 GCA_041739715.1 Aestuariivirga sp. | reverse complement strand
GCGCAGACCGGGTGGCGGAGGCGACCGGGGGCAGGGTCGTGGACATCGAGGCCGCCGCGCTGTCCGCGGTGTCCGGCGTTGTCGAAGCCACCGGGTCGGCGGCTTTACTCAGTGGGCTGCCTGGCCTTCTGCCTGGTGGCGCGCGGATCGCCATGGTGGGCATCTACCGCGGCGCGTTCGATCTCGATCCGACGATCCTGGTGGAGCGCGAAATCAGCCTGACCGGCTGCCATGCCTTTACCGACGAACTGCCAAAGGCGCTGGCGCTGCTGCCGGAGCTGTCTGGCGCCATCGCGTCCTTTCTCGACCTGTCGTCCGGCATCGCCGATGTGCCGGCCGCCTATGAACGGATCATCAAGGGGCAGAGCCCCTGGCCGAAGACCATCATCCGCTGCAGCTGACGTCAGTCGATCGCCTGGCCGAGCCGGCCGGCGAGGTCCTGGATGTATTGCCAGGCGACCCGGCCTGACCGGCTACCGCGCGTGGCGTACCATTCCACCGCCCCCGCGCGCAGCTCATCCGGGCTCACTCTGAGTTTGAAGTGCCGGGCATAACCCTCGATCATATCGAAGAATTCGTCCTGCGAGCAATTGTGGAAACCCAGCCACAGGCCGAAGCGGTCGGACAGGGAGACCTTTTCCTGCACGGCCTCGGACGGGTTGATGGCCGTCGACCGCTCGTTCTCGATCATGTCGCGCGGCAGGAGGTGGCGGCGGTTCGACGTCGCATAGAAGATCATGTTGGAGGGGCGCCCCTCGATGCCGCCGTCGAGCGCAGCCTTCAGCGACTTGTAGGATGTGTCTTCGGCGTCGAAGGACAGGTCGTCGCAGAAGACGATGAAGCGGTAGTCCGGCTTGCTGCGGATGATGTTCATCAGGACGGGGAGGCTTTCGATGTCCTCGCGGTGGATTTCGATCAGGCGAAGCCGGCCGCCATGACTTGCGTTGACTTTGTGATGGGCGGCCTTGACCAGCGACGACTTGCCCATGCCCCGCGCGCCCCAGAGCAGGGCGTTGTTGGCAGGCAGGCCCCTGGCGAAGCGCTCGGTATTCTCCAGCAGGATGTCGCGGGTGAGATCGATGCCCCTGAGCAGGCCGATCTCGACGCGATTGACCTTCGCCACCGGGTCGAGCGACTGCCGGCCTGCATTCCACACGAAGGCCTCGTGGCGTCCGAAGTCCGGCAGCGGCGGCACGGGAGGCGCCAGGCGTTCGAGCGCCTCGGCGATGCGGCGGATCAGGTCCGGATCGGTGGTCTGGGTCATGATCCGCGCTCTTATCCGAGCGGGGCAGGGCCGTAAAGCGCCACCAATCCATCGGTTGCAAACAGAGGGAGCACCGCTATATAAGCCCGCAACCTCATTTCAGGAGAGTCAGCCGTGTTCATTACCCCCGCCTATGCCCAGGCCGCCGGAGCACCCGGCATGGGAGACTTCGTCGGCATGATCCTGCCGTTGGTCATGATCATGGCCGTCTTCTACTTCCTGCTCATCCGGCCGCAGCAACGCAAGCTGAAGGAGCATCAGGAAATGCTCAAGAAAGTGTCCAAGGGCGATACGGTCATCACCCAGGGTGGTCTCATCGGCAAAGTCGTGAAGGTGGTCGACGACAGCGAGCTGCAGGTCGAGATCGGCGAGAACGTGAAGGTGCGCGTGCTGCGGTCCGGCATCGCCGACGTACGCGCCAGGGGCGAACCGGTGAAGGTGGAAAGCAAGTAACTCCGCCATGCTGCATTTTCCGCGCTGGAAGACGCTGTCGATCATCGCCACGCTGTTGGTCTCGCTGATCCTCATCGTCCCGAACTTCCTGTCCAAGGAACAGCAGGACGTGCTCAAGGGCTACGGGCTGCGGCCCGTCACCCTTGGACTCGACCTCCAGGGCGGATCCAATGTGCTACTCGAAGTCGACCAGAAGGATCTTCGCGACAAGCTGAGCCAGCAGCTTGTGGGCGACATCCGCAGCACGCTGCGCGAGGCGAAGATCGGGTACAGCGGCATCAGCCGCAACGACAACGGCGTGAGCGTCAGGATTACCAAGCCCGAAGATCTGGAGCGGGCCCGCACCCAGCTGGCCACGCTGCAGCAGCCGCTCGAGACGGGCATGCTGGGCAGCGGCGTACAGGCCAATCTCCTGGACCTTGCCCAGAACGACCAGCAGTTCTCGCTGACCTTTTCGCAGGCCGGGCTTGATGCGAAGATCGCGTCGGCCATCGGACAGTCGCTGAAGATCATCGAAAGTCGCGTCAATGCGCTTGGAACGGCCGAGCCCACCATCCAGCAGCAGGGCAAGGATCGCATCGTCGTGCAATTGCCGGGCGTCCAGAATCCCGAGCAGGTCAAGAGCGTCATCGGCCGTACTGCGAAACTGACATTCCAGCTTGTGTGCGAGTCCCAGCCCACCGCCCCCGGACAGAATCCGCCTGCCGAGTGCGAGTCCCTGACGGTCAAGGAAACGCCGGATCAGAACATGTGGGTGCAGACCTCGACGCGGGCGACCGTCGACGGCGCCGATCTGGTCGATGCCCGTCCCTCCTTCGACCAGCAGAACCAGCCGGTCGTCTCCTTTCGCTTCAACACCCGGGGTGCCGAACGCTTCGCCAAGCTGACGACCGAGAATGTCGGCCGGCCCTTCGCCATCATCCTCGACAACGAGGTGGTGAGCGCGCCCAACATCAACGAGCCCATCATCGGCGGTGCGGGTCAGATCTCCGGCAACTTCACCACGCAGGAGGCTTCCGATCTGGCCATCGTGTTGCGTTCAGGCGCCCTGCCGGCGAAGCTCACCATCGTGGAAGAGCGCACCGTAGGCCCCAGCCTGGGATCCGATTCGATCCGCGCCGGCCTCATCGCCTCACTTATCGGCCTGCTCGGCGTGCTCGTGTTCATGATCATCGCCTATGGGCTGTTCGGCGTTTTCGCCGATCTTGCGCTGATCGCCAACCTCGTGATGCTGCTGGGCCTGATGTCGTTCTTCGGGTTCACGCTCACGCTCCCCGGCATCGCCGGCATCGTACTCACCATGGGCATGGCAGTGGATTCCAACGTGCTGATCTTCGAGCGAATCCGTGAAGAGTGGCGCAATGGCCGCTCAGCGCTCAGTTCGCTGGAGACGGGCTTCAAGGCAGCGCTCGGAACGATCGTCGATGCCAACCTGACAACGCTGATTGCGGCGGGTGTCCTTTTCGGTATTGGCTCGGGACCGATCCGCGGCTTTGCCATCACGCTGTCCATCGGCATCGTCACGACCGTTCTCACGGCTTTCACGCTCACGCAACTCATCGTCTCAATCTGGTATAGCACGAGGCGCCCGAAGGAGGTCCCGCTCTAGAGCGGGGTGCACATCATGAAGGGTATTCGCTTCATTCCGGACGATACAAAGTTCCGCTTCATGCGGTTCAGCCGTTTCGGCTATCTTTTCTCTGGCATTCTCTGTGCAGCGTCGATCTTGTTGTTCGCCTTTGTCGGCCTGAATGTCGGCGTCGACTTCAAGGGCGGCACCGTCATCACCGTCCGGACCGAGCAGGCCGCCAACCTCGACCAGCTGCGCGCAACCATCAACGGGCTGGGCCT
Source organism: Aestuariivirga sp. (assembly GCA_041739715.1). Classification (GTDB taxonomy): domain Bacteria; phylum Pseudomonadota; class Alphaproteobacteria; order Rhizobiales; family Aestuariivirgaceae; genus Aestuariivirga. The sequence goes on along the minus strand of JBGSNJ010000237.1, from coordinate 1,168 downwards.
CGGCGCGGCCGAACTGCAGGAGTTCGGGTCGCCCAACGACGTTCTCATCCGCATCGGCGTGCAGGAAGGCGGCGAGGAAGCGCAGCAGGCCGCCATCCAGAAGATCAAGGATTCGCTCGGGTCCGGGATCGAGTATCGCAGCGTCGAGGTGGTGGGACCGAAGGTATCGGGCGAACTGGCAGAGCAGGGCATTCTCGCGGTGGTCATCGCCATGATGGGCGTGCTCATCTACGTGTGGTTCCGCTTCGAATGGCAGTTTGCTGTCGGCGCCATCTTCTCTCTTTTGCACGACGTGATCTTGACCGTCGGACTCTTCTGCCTCATCGGGCTTGAGTTCAACCTGTCGATCATCGCGGCGATCCTCACCATCATTGGCTATTCACTCAATGACACCGTGGTCATCTTCGACCGCATCCGTGAGTTCCTCCGTAAATACAAGACTATGCCGCTGGCCGACCTGATCGACTTCTCGATCAACTCGGTGCTGCCGCGCACCATCATGACTTCGGTCACCACGCTCATTGCACTGCTGGCGCTCTATTTCTTCGGCGGTGAGGTCATCTCGGGCTTCACCTTTGCCATGATCTGGGGCGTGCTGGTCGGAACCTATTCGACCTTCTTTATCGCCGCGCCAGTTCTGCTGCTGCTCGGCACGGTGCGCGAGAACGCCAAGGCCGCGGCAAGGGCGGCGGTGGCCGCCAGGCCTTGACCTCCTTCTATCCCGGGCGGGCGCCCGTCGAGGCCTATGGCGGCGGCGGATTCCGCTTCGCGGGGATGTCGCATCGCGGCTCGATTCTGCTGCTGCCGAGCGGGATCTTCGCCTGGCCGGTGACCGGAATGGCGGACCTCGAAGCGTCGCGGCTTGAGCAGGTGTTCCGCGAACGGGCCGAGATCGACCTGATGATCCTCGGCACCGGTGCGGCGATGGCGCGGCCTTCGCTGGCGATCCGCGACTCCTTCGCAACGGCAGGGATTCAGCTCGACTGCATGGCGACGCCTTTCGCCATCAGCACCTACAACCTGCTGCTCGAAGAGAAGCGCAAGGTTGCGGCAGGCCTGCTGGCCGTTCCTGCATGAGCGATGCTGAACATGTGCAAGAACTGGTGCGGACGGGTGACCGCGACCGCTTCCTGGCAAGCCTCTTCGCGCCGAATGATGCCCGTCCGGC
>JBGSNJ010000222.1:0-4862 GCA_041739715.1 Aestuariivirga sp. | reverse complement strand
GGCATAGAGTTGCCAGGTGAAGCCCGCACCGACCAGGGCGTATTCCGTGGTCCCGTCATTGTTGCGCAAGTCATCCGAAATGCCCGATTCGGCCAGCAGCTGAACCTGCGGATAGAGCGGCGACTTGGCCACGCCGATATCATGGATCGAAGCGTCCTCGACGAAGGCGGCAGCGAGGATATTGGGATTGAGTTCCCCGGCCGCGGCCAGTGCGACATTCAGGCTCTTCGGCAGCGGATGGATCTTGGGATAGCGGAGCTTGCCCGGCTCCCTGCCGATGACTTCGAGATAGCGGGCCACGGCAGCAGCCAGCTGGGCTTCCGACTCGGCCAGCTGCGACTGCGCATTGGCGAGGCTCGCCTGCGACTGCGCAACATCCGTGCGGGTGATCTCGCCCACGGCGAAACGATCATTCGATGCCCGCAACTGGCCCTGCAGCACGCCGACATTCTCGCGCGCGAGGGCTACGAACTGGCGCCCCGCATAGACATCCATGTAGGCGACCACAGCTTCGAAGAGAATGTTCTGCTCGGTGGCCAGAAGGTTCTGCTGCCCGGCCCGGACATTGGATTCCGCCGACTTGACGCCTTCGACCGTTGCGAAACCGCGGAACACCGGTTGCTGCAACTGAATCGCAACGCCCGCCTCGGTATCCTTGATGGTCTGTCTGGACGTACTCGACTCGAAGCCAATAATGGCGTCGCCGGCTCCGTTGAAGATGGGAGCGGAACTCCCGACGGGAGTCTTGGTCCACTGCTGCGTGATGGAACCGTTGACCGACACGCTGGGCCGCCATCCGGCCATAGCGCTGGGAACAAGTTCATCGGTGGCGCGCTGACCCGCGCGCTCTGCCAGGATCGTTGGATTGCTGGAATAGGTTGCGGCCATCGCTTCGTTCAGGCTTTCGGCCCAGGCGCTCCGCCCCGCCACCGAGAGGCTGCTGGTGAGAACCAGAACGCCCAACAGACCTTTGACCGCAAATCTCATGTGCCACTCGACCTCTGTGCGACACCGCCAGCCGCAGATTCAAACTGTAGTCTAGAATTCTCTACTACGCAAAACGCGACAGACTCAAAACACGAATGCCGGCTTCCTGCGGGCAAAGCCCGGGAGCGGGGAAACCGAAGCATCGAAAGCGGGGCGGCTGGCGAAACCGCTACCCTGCGCCGTCCAGATCATGGCCTTCGAAACATCTCCTTCGCCCGATACGGCGACGAGGCGGCCATTGTCGGCAAGTTGATGCAGCACGTGCTGCGGCACCTCGCCAACACGCCCTTCGATGATGATGACGTCGTAAGGAGCCGCTGCTGGCCAACCCTGTTCGAGAGGTCCTTCGACCACCTCGACACCGTGACAGGACGCCAGATTCACCCTTGCCTTGCTCGCAAGCGACGCATCACCTTCAAGTGCGGTGACGCTGCGGGCCAGCGGTACGATCACCGCGCTTCCGTAGCCGGTGCCGGCGCCAATATGCAGCACCCGGTCGGTCGGCCTGATCTCGGCCAGCTGCAGCAGCTTGGCAAATGCCATCGCCTCGATCAGAAACCGGCCAGGGGCGATCTCGACATCCTCGTCCACATACGCAACCGAGCGGCGCTTCTCAGGAACGAAGTCCTCGCGCGCGATGCCAGCCATCGAATCGATGATCCGGTGATCGGTCACGCCATTGGGGCGGACCTGGGATTCGATCATGTTGTCGCGCGCAAGAGCAAAATCGGTCATTGGCAGTCCACGAGCTGCAATTATCTATAGGGCGACAGAGATAGCGATTGCCGTCGTTCAAGTCCACCGCGCCGCTTCATTCATTCACCCTTTATCCCGGAAGACCCAAATGCCGAGTTGTGCGCCTGCAGGGCTTCGACTATAAGCCGCCGCCGAAGGCCTCGTGGCGGAGTGGTTACGCAGAGGACTGCAAATCCTTGCACCCCGGTTCGATTCCGGGCGAGGCCTCCAGCTTCTCCCCAAATGGAGACTGAACCTGCCCTTGGCGGACTGTCAATCTCGTGTTACAGTTTTTGTATGACCAGATTGACACCTCTGCTCGATCGCGTTCCCACTCCGGAGGCACTGCGGGAGCTTGAGCGTGGCGATCTGGCGCAGATTGCCACCGAGTTGCGCGCAGAAACCATTGCAGCGGCTGCTGAAACCGGCGGCCATTTTGGTGCCGGTCTTGGCGTCGTCGAACTCACCGTGGCACTTCACTATGTCTTCGACACACCGCGCGACCGCCTGATCTGGGACGTCAGCCACCAGGCCTATCCACACAAGATCCTGACCGGCCGGCGCACTGGCATCAGGTCCATCCGCCAGCGCGGCGGCCTCTATGGCTTCACCAAGCGCAGCGAAAGCGCCTATGACCCCTTTGGCGCCGCCCACAGTTCGACGTCGATTTCCGCAGGGCTCGGCATGGCCGTGGCCCGCGACCAGAAGTCGGAAGAAAATGCCGTGATTGCAGTGATCGGAGACGGCGCCATCACCGGCGGCATGGCCTATGAAGCGATCAATCACGCCGGCAGCCTCGACTCGCGGCTCATCGTGATTCTCAACGACAACGGCATGTCGATCGCACCCGCCGTCGGCGCTCTCTCCAGCCATCTCGGGGCGCTGCAGCGCGGCGAAGCCCCAAGCCTCTTCGCAAGTCTCGGCTTCGAGCACGTGGGGCCGGTCGACGGCCATGACATCGATGTCCTGGTCTCAACCCTCGAGGCGCTGCGCGACAGCGACTGCCGCAAGCCGGTCCTGCTCCATATCGTCACCGAGAAGGGCCGCGGCAATCCGTTCAACGGTCCGGACAAGGAGAAGTACCACGCCGTTACCAAGTTCAATCTCGAGAACGGCGAGTTCATCAAGCCCAAGGCCAACGCGCCGAGCTTCACCCAGGTCTTCGCCAGCAGCCTCATCCATCACGCCAGACGAGACGACCGCATCGTTGCCATTACAGCGGCCATGCCCTCGGGCACCGGCCTTGATCTCTTTGCCGAACATTTCCCGCAACGAACCTTCGATGTCGGGATCGCCGAGCAGCATGCCGTTACCTTCGCCGCCGGGCTTGCCGCCGAAGGCATGAAGCCTGTCTGTGCCATTTATTCCACCTTCCTGCAGCGCGGCTTCGACCAGATCGTCCATGACGTGGCCCTGCAGCGCCTGCCCGTGCGCTTCGCGATCGACCGCGCAGGCCTGGTGGGCAATGACGGAGCCACGCATGCGGGTTCCTATGATCTGGGCTACATGTCGATGCTCCCAGGCATGGTGATGATGGCACCGGCGGACGCCATCGAGCTGCGGCGCATGGTGGCGACAGCCATGGCCTATGATGAAGGCCCCATCGCCTTCCGCTATCCGCGTGGCGAGACTACCGGGCCGGACCAGCCCCTCGAGGATCGCCCGCTCGAGATCGGCCGGGGGCGCATCCTGACCGAAGGAACCGATGTGGCGATTCTCAGCATCGGGTCGCGGCTTGAGGCCTGCCTCGAGGCCGCGCGCGATCTTGCCCACCACGGCATCTCTGTTACGGTGGCAGATGCGCGGTTCTGCAAGCCACTCGATACGGCTCTGGTGGAGCGGCTGGCCCGCAGCCATGAATTGGTGATCACTGTGGAAGAAGGCGCGGTTGGCGGGTTTGGCGCCCAGGTCCTGCACCATCTTGCCCAGCGCGATCTCCTGCGCCACATCCGGGTACGAAACCTGATGCTGCCCGATGCCTTCATTGCCCACGGATCTCCGGCTGAGCAGCTTGCCGATGCCGGCCTGGACAGCGCCAGCATCGCGCGCGAGATCCTGACCCTTCACACCAGTGGCGCGATCCCGAACTTCCCCGGATACCGCCGCCGCGCGCCTCACGCGTCTCACAGGAATGGCGCGCGCCTGCATTCGTGATGACATGTCGACATTACAGGCGGACCAGTCCATGTCAGGATGGCTCATCGAGGCCTGAACAGGATGTCACATGACTGCGCGCTACCCGTTTTCCGCCATCGCCGGCCAGGACGAGCTGAAGCAGGCCTTGTTGTTGACTGCTGTCGACCCGCTGATCGGAGGCCTGCTGGCCTTTGGCGATCGCGGCACCGGCAAGTCGACAGCCGTTCGTGCCCTGGCCGCCCTGCTCCCCAAGATGCGCGCCACCACCGGCTGCGCCTATCACTGCGATCCCGACTCTCCCGATGCCCAATGCGCGACCTGCCGCAAGCAGGCGCAGCACAAGGTGCGCAACATCCCCATCCCCGTCGTCGACCTGCCGCTGGGCGCAACCGAAGACAGGGTCATCGGCGCGCTCGACCTCGAGCGTGCCCTGACAAAGGGCGAGAAGGCCTTCGAACCCGGGCTGCTGGCCCAGGCCAACCGCGGCTATCTTTACGTCGACGAAGTGAACTTGCTCGAGGACCATATCGTCGACCTGCTGCTCGACGTCGCCGCCTCGGGCGAGAACGTGGTGGAACGCGAGGGTCTCAGCATCCGCCATCCGGCGCGCTTTGTGCTGGTCGGCAGCGGCAATCCAGAAGAAGGCGAGCTCCGCCCGCAACTTCTTGATCGTTTCGGACTCTCCGTCGAGGTTCGCACGCCGGGCGACGTGACCACCTGGGTGGACATCGTCAAGCGCCGCGAGTCCTTCGAACGCGATCCAACCGCCTTTCTCGCCCAGTGGCAGAAGGCCGAGGACAAGACGCGGCGACGCATTACCGCAGCGCGCAAGCGACTCAATGACGTCGCCGTTCCCGACGCCGTTCTGGAGCGGGCGGCCGCGCTGTGCATCCACCTCAAGACTGACGGTCTGCGCGGCCAGCTCACGCTGATGCGCGCGGCCCGCGCGCTTGCCGCCTTCGAAGGGGCCAAGGAAACCGGTATCGTTCACTTGCGCCGCATGG
>JBGSNJ010000169.1:0-2073 GCA_041739715.1 Aestuariivirga sp. | reverse complement strand
GATCAGCAGCACGCTGTCGCCTGCCGCCGCATGATCCAGCACCGCCAGCTGATGCGGCCGCGGCGACCAGCCGCGCGCGGCGAACCAGTTCTGGATGTGTTGCGGAAGACTCATGGCCCGCAGCTTGACTTGGCCCCCCGTTCAAAGCAACTGACGCCATGTCCGACAGCCACGCCCCGCATGCGCAGCCGATCACCAACCGCTCGGTCCTGACGGTTGCCATCCCGATCATGCTCTCCAATGTCTCGGAGCCCATGATCGGCGTGGTGAACACGGCGGTGATCGGGCAATTGCCCGATCCCTACTACATCGGCGCCATCGCGGTCGGCGCGCTGATCTTCTCCTTCATCTTCTGGGGCTTCGGATTCTTGAGGCTTTCCACCGGCGGCCTCTCGGCCCAGGCGACCGGTGCCGGGGACTCGGCCGAGCTCGTCGCCGTTCTGGGGCGTTCGCTGATGATTGCCGCCGTCGCCGGCGTCTCGCTCATCCTGCTCGGTCCGCTGATCCGCGACACGGCCTTCGACCTGGTGGGCGGCTCCGCCGAGATCCGCGCCCATGGCGAGACCTATTTCAATTACCGCATCTGGTCGGCGCCCGCGGCGCTGGCCAACTACTGCGTGATGGGCTGGTTCATCGGCCAGTCCAGGGCGAAGCTCGCCTTCATGGTGCAGCTCTTTCTGAATCTCACCAACATGGCGCTCTCCGCCTTCTTCGTGCTGGAGCTTGGCATGACCTCCGACGGCGTGGGGCTTGCGGCGCTGATTGCCGAACTGTCCGCCGTGCTGCTGGCCCTGGCGTTGGCCCTTGGCATGCTGCGCCGGATGGGCGCGCGCTTCTCCATGGCCCGCATCCTCGACCGCGACCGGCTGTGGAAGACCATGGCGATGAACGGCGACGTGATGATTCGCACCCTCTGCCTGGTCTTCGCCTTCACCTGGTTCACCGCGCGCGGGGCGAGGGCGGGCGACGTGGTGGTCGCGGCCAATGCGGTGCTGATCAATCTCTTCGAGGTCTCGGCCTATCTCATCGACGGCTTCGCCTATGCCTCGGAAGCCCTCGTCGGCCAGTCGGTCGGCGCAGGGCAGCGCGACCGGTTCCGCGCCGCCATCTGGCTGACCTCGGTCTGGGCCATGGTGGTGGGCGTGATCTGCTCCGCCGTGGTCTGGTTCGCCGGTCCTGCGCTCATTGATCTGATGACGGTCAGCCCGGAGGTCCGTGCGGCGGCGCGCGAATATCTGCCCTGGGCGGCGATCGCGCCGGTGCTCGGCGTCATCTGTTTCCAGTTCGACGGTATCTTCACCGGCGCCATGGCAACCCGCGACATGCGCAACATGATGATCGTGTCGCTGGCCGTCTTCATGCTGGCCTGGTGGCTTCTCGAAGCGCCCTTCGGCAATCACGGCCTCTGGGCCGCGCTAAACATCTTCTTCGTGGCCCGTGCGCTCACCTTCGCCAGCCGCATGCCGTCGCTCGAACGGCGCGCCTTCGCGTGAGCGCGGCTCAGGCCGACTGGTAGCGCGCGATGGCGGAACGTTCGAGGGCGGCGGTGACCAGCTTGTCGAGCTCCAGCGTGTCGCGCAGGATGGCGAGGAAACGCAGCTCCTCCCTGCCGACGGCGAGATCGGAAGCGGCCACCTCGACGGCCAGCGCATAGGCGGTCTCGCGCAGCTCGCGCGGCAGGGCCTGCTTGATGAGGCCCAGGATTGCATTCAGCCCCTCGGCCTCCTGCAGGATTTCGCCGGCCTCCTGCGCCACGGTGGTCAGCCGCGTTTCGTCGAAGCCGCGGAACACCGGCAGGTGCTTCACCAGCTGCCCGATCTCGGCCAGCTCGATGGGATTGATGCGGCCTTCGACACCCGACATGGTGACCATGGTGTAGATGAGCGCCTGTTCGATGCTGATGGTGCCGGGCATGACCTTCTCCGTCTTTGCCGGGACAACTAGGCGATGGGCGGTGCCTTGTCCAGCCGCGCTCCCGCCCTGATCTTGTCGATCGCCTCCACCAGTCCCATGCGCGAAACTGTCACGCCGGGCGGGAAGGCGGTGGCGAAGCGCGAGGCGAGGCGCGAGTCG
>JBGSNJ010000130.1:0-3257 GCA_041739715.1 Aestuariivirga sp. | reverse complement strand
GACGGTCGGCCATGGTCTCGGCCACGGCCGCCTCAAAGCTGGCGCAGACATCGGCGACGTCCTGCGGCGAGAGGCTGCCCAGCCCGTGCACGGCCTCGCGCACCGCGGTCTTCAGTCCGGAGAAGGAGAAGTTGCAGTCCTTGCGGCCCTTCAGCGGACGCGGGAAATCGAAACGCCGCGGATCGCCGGCACGCGCCTGCCGTTCCACCTGCGGGCCGCCGGGATAGCCGAGGCTGAGGAGTTTCGCCACCTTGTCGAAGGCCTCGCCCAGGGCATCGTCGATGGTGGTGCCGAGGCGGTGGTAGCGGCCGATGCCGGCGACGATCTGGAACTGGGTGTGGCCGCCGGAGATCAGCAGCAGAAGATAGGGGAAGGCGCAGGGCTGGAGCAGCCTTGCCGTCAGCGCGTGACCTTCAAGATGATTGACGGCCAGCAGGGGCTTGTCATGGGCCAGCGCAATGGCCTTGGCGGTGGTGAGGCCAACGATGACACCGCCCAAGAGCCCCGGTCCGGCGGTGGCCGCCACGCCATCGAGGTCCTCGAATCGGAGGCCCGCTTCGGACATGGCGCGGGCGATCAGTCCATCAAGGTGGCTGACATGGGCGCGGGCGGCGATTTCCGGCACCACGCCGCCATAGGGGGCGTGGTCCTGCGTCTGGGACAGCACGAGGTTCGACAGGATATGCCCCCGGCCATCGGTCTCGCGCCGCACCACGGCGGCGGCGGTCTCGTCGCAGGAAGTTTCGATGCCGAGAACCAGGCTTGCCATGGCAGGGGTGACGTTTCCGGAGAGAGCGGTTAAGAAGGGGTCCGCTCTAGCATCTCACGGAACAGACTTGCAAATGCCGCTCTTGAAGATTGGAACCCGCGGTTCGCCGCTTGCCCTGGCCCAGGCCCGCGAAACGCGCGCGCGCCTCATGGCCGCCCATGGCATGGCCGAAACGGACATCGAGATCGTGGTGATCACCACCACCGGGGACCGCATCCGCGACCGGCCGCTGTCCGAGATCGGCGGCAAGGGGCTCTTCACCAAGGAAATCGAGGAGGCGCTGTTCGACGGCAGCATCCACCTGGCCGTCCACTCGATGAAGGACATGCCGGCGCGTTTGCCGGACGGGCTTGCCATGGCGGCCATCCTGCCGCGCGAGGATGCGCGCGATGCCTTTCTCAGCCCGGTGGCAAAGTCGATTGACGACCTGGCGAAGGGCGCGACGGTGGGGTCGTCATCGGTGCGGCGCGCGGCGCAATTGAAGCGCCTGCGGCCAGACCTGAATGTTATCCAGTTCCGCGGCAATGTGGAAACGCGCCTGCGCAAGCTGGACGAGGGCGTTGCCGCTGCTACCTTCCTGGCCTGCGCAGGACTCAATCGGCTCGGGCTCTCGGACCGCATCACCAGCGCCATTCCCTCCGAGATCATGCTGCCCGCCGTGGCGCAGGGCGCGGTCGGCATCGAGATCCGCGCCGATGACAGCAAGACGCGCGATCTCGTTGCGGCCATCAATCACGAGACCAGCGCCATTGCGGTTGACTGCGAGCGCGCCTTTCTCGCCGCGCTCGACGGCTCCTGCCGTACGCCGCTGGCGGGGCACGCGACATTGAAGGATGGACGGATCTCCTTCCGCGGCGAAGCGCTGACCCATGATGGCGCGCATTGCTTCGCCACCACGCGCGACGGCGGAGTTTCGGATGCCTCACGCATGGGACACGAGGCCGGCGAAGAGGTGAAGGCGCGGGGCGGCGCATTGATCGCCTATTGATGCGCGTCATCGTCACCAGGCCGGAAGAAGACGCAGGGCCGCTCCGCCAGACGCTCGAATCGCTCGGGCATGAAGCGATCCTCCAGCCGCTGATGACCATTGCGCCGCGCCACGACGTGACGATCCCGAATCTCCCATGGCAGGCCGTGGTGGCAACCAGTGCAAATGGCATTCGCGCACTGCCCGATGCGTCATCCCTGCATCATCTGCCCATGCTGACGGTCGGGCCGCAATCCCTCAAGGCCGCGCAGGACGCCGGCTTTACGCTGACCGAGGCGCATGGCGGCGATGTCGACGGACTGGCCGCGCATGTCATCGCTGTCCGTCGCGCCTCGAACGGACCGATCCTCTATCTCTCGGGTGCGGACACCGCGGGCAATCTTCAGGGCCAGCTTGCCGCCGCCGGTTTCGACTGCCGTCGCGTGGTGCTCTATGACGCGGTTCCAGCCAGGGACCTTGGCGCGGCAGCGACTGCGCTGCGCCAGCACAAGGCCGATGCCGTCCTCCTTTATTCACCGCGCAGCGCCCGGATCTGGTCAAGCCTGGCCAAGGCTGCGGGACTGAGCGCAGAAGCGGCGGCCGTGCCAAGCCTCTGCCTGTCGCGCAATGTGGCGGCCGCCCTTCCCGAGGGTTGCAATGCCCTCGTCGCGGAAAAGCCCGAAAACGCCGCGATGCTGCGCCTGCTTGAAGAGTTGCACCGAACCCGTTAGGCCTCTGCCATGACCGACAAGCAAAAGACTGACGATAACGATCCGATCAAGCCGCAGGTCATCGACCTCAATGCCGAGGACGTGACGGTGGACGAAGAGCCGCGCCCGGCCGATCCGCCGCCGGTTCAGTCTGCGCCCGCGGCGCGCAAGGCCGGTTCGGCCAAGTGGATTGCGCTGGCCCTGCTGCTTGGTGTGGCGGGCGGCGCCTGGGCCTATCGCGACATGCTGTCGGCCTATCTGCCGAGCGATGCGGTGGCGGCGCTGCAGGCACGCGTCGAGGTGCTGGAGGCCAATGGCCGCACGCAGGCCGATCAGATCGCCGTCATCGACCAGTCAGCGGGATCCGCCGGCAAGCTTGCGGCCGGCCTCGAACAATCGGTGAAAGACAGTGCTGCAACTGCAGCCGAAGCGAAGTCCGTGATGGCGGCACTCGGCGAACGCCTTGCGGCGAACGAACAGGCCCTCACGCAACTGCGCGGCGATCTCGATGCGCTGCGGACCGCGGCATCGAAAGGAACAGGCACCGGCGGCACGGTCGACAATTCTGCGCTGGTGGCACTGGGCCAGCGCATCGACGCGCTCGAAAAGGACATGGCGAGCCTCAAGGCGGGCAGCGGCAAGGCCGATGCTGCCGCAAGCACGGCGGCATTGTCGCAGGCGCTGAGCGATCTCAAGGCCAAGGTGGCTGCGGGTGTTCCGTACAATGACGAATATGCGCGCATTGCCCGCATGGTGCCGGCAGCGGCCGGCCTCGATGTTCTGGCGCTCAATGCCGACGCGGGCCTGCCGG
>JBGSNJ010000112.1:0-4143 GCA_041739715.1 Aestuariivirga sp. | reverse complement strand
CCATGCGCGACGGTCCGGCAGACTTCCGACGCCCGCCGGAGGGCGGCGAGGCTGAGCTCGGTGCCATGCGCATAGGCCGCCGTTTCGCCACGGACTGCCCGCAGGCCGAAGCCCTGCGATTCGTCGAAGCTCGCCCCCTTGAGCTTGCCATCGTCGAAGACGAGATTTTCCGACTGGCGGCGTTCGAGGAACAGCTCGCCGTCTTCCACGTCGCGCAGCGTGTCGGAGACCAGCGCCTGAACGGCGCTCCGGTTCAGGCCGGAGGTTTCGATGAGGGATGGAACGGGGGACGTCGACACGGGGGCGGACCTTTCCTGGGGACCGCCTCTAGATAGGTGAACCGGCCCGGTTCCGCCAGTGTCAGTGAAGGACCGATCAGAGGCTGTCGAGCGTTTCGAGAGCCTTGGAGAAGCCTTCGAGGGACAGTTTCATCGGCATGCCGATGCCGGGCGCCTCGTAGATAATGAAATTGGCGCTGCCGCCCTTGCGCATCTTCTCCAGCGTCTCCGGCGAGGCCTCGGCGAAAGCCATGCAGATCTGCGGCATGCAGCGGGTGAATGGCACGCGGCCCACGGCGTTTCCGTCAACCTCGAGGGCGACGCCCGTCGGCAGATAGACGCCGATGGGGGCGAGGACGCGCATCATCGTGACGGTCTTGTCGCCCTGTTTGGACTTCACCAGTACGAGGCTGAGATTGACCTTCGGGTTCTTCTCGTTGATGGCCGACTGCACCATGCCGCAGCTGCGCGGCGGGGCCTGCTGGCCTTCGGCCTGCGGCGGCGCGCTTTCGCACTGCACCTTCCAGGCACCGTGCTTGGCAATCTCCTCGACCTTCGGGGCCTGGCCCTGGCCCTGTCCGGGAAGGCCGGTCTTGTTAGCACGCGGTCCGAACTGCTGCTGTTGCTGCTGCTGCGCGGGCTGGGACTGCGCCAGAACGTCAGGACCGGCGACCGCCAGGGCACAAAGACCGAACACAGCGGCCATGGCCGCATTTCGCAACATGGAATTGATTCGCACGGAAAACCACCTCTTGACCAAGCTTTCGGCTCATAGCGCCGGGGTCCGGACATGACAACAATCTTCTATCAGCGATACCGCAGCGACCATTGTCTCGGATGACGGCGGTTTCGGAGCAAATTGGGGCGGAATTCCGGTCAGCCCCGCTGCTGCGCGCGCAATGACGTTTTGCCGCGCCTGCCTCCGTTGCGGGCAGGCGTCGAATATGGTTCACAATCGCGCCGAAGCTGAGCCGTCAACAGGCTGACAGCTTGATCCGTCGTGTCCCTGGGGCAGGACGGGGGATGAGAGGGAAAGGGGCGACGATGAAGTTCGCGAAGACGATGACGGTGCTCTGCGGCATGGCCGCAAGCCTTTCGCCAGCCATGGCCGAAGGGACGCATGCGAAGAACTGGCAGATGGGTCTGATCGATTCGGCATCGCCCGTGTCGGACTATATCCACTGGTTCCACAATGGGCTGCTGCTGCCTATCATCACGGTGATTTCGCTCTTCGTTCTCGCCCTGCTGATCTACGTGATGGTGAAGTTCAACTCCCGCGCGAACCCGGTTCCCTCCAAGACAACGCACAATACCTTCATCGAAGTGGTCTGGACGGTGGTGCCCATCCTGATCCTCGTGGTGATCGCCATCCCGTCCTTCCGCCTGCTCTACCTGCAGCGCGACATTCCCAAGCCCGATATGACGATCAAGATCATCGGCAATCCGAGCTGGAACTGGACCTACGAGTATCCCGACCTTGGCGTGGACGACACCGGCGCCGCGAAGGTGAGCTTCACGGCCTACCTCAAGTCGGAAGAGGACGCGGCCAAGGACGGTTCGCCCTATCTGCTGGCGACCGACGTGCCGGTGGTGGTTCCGGTAAACAAGATCGTCAAGACCATCGTCACCTCCGATCCGGAGGGCATCATCCACGCCTGGACGATCCCGGCTTTCGGCATGAAGATCGACGCCATCCCCGGCCGCCTGAACGAGGACTGGTTCCAGGCCACCCGCGAAGGCATCTTCTACGGCCAGTGCTCGGAGCTGTGCGGCAAGGACCATGCCTACATGCCGATCGAGGTATGGGTCGTCTCGGAAGCGAACTACAAGGCCTGGAGCGACCTACGGCTGTCCGGCGCGGACGATGCCGCGATCAACGAGCTTCTCAAGACCATCAAGCCCGCGCAGCAGGTTGCGCAGAACTGAGTTCAGGGGACAAGGCGAATACATATGGCACACGCATCAGCCGCTCATGACGATCACGCGCTTCCGACCGGATGGAAGCGCTACGTCTACTCCACCAACCACAAGGACATCGGCACGATGTATCTGTGGTTCGCGATCTTCGCCGGCGTGGTCGGCGGGATTCTCTCGATCTTCATGCGCATGGAGCTGTCCGAGCCCGGCATCCAGTATTTCTCGGGCCTCGCCTCGATGGTCTACGGCACGCCGGCGGATGCCGCCCTCGATGCCGGCAAGCACATGTACAATGTCTTCGTGACCGCCCACGGCCTGCTCATGATCTTCTTCATGGTCATGCCGGCCATGATCGGCGGCTATGGCAACTGGTTCGTGCCGCTGATGATCGGCGCCCCCGACATGGCCTTCCCGCGCATGAACAACATCTCCTTCTGGCTGCTGCCGCCCGCGCTGGCGCTGCTGGTGCTCTCGATGTTCGTCGAAGGGCCCGCCGGTGCCATGGGCGTCGGCGGCGGCTGGACCATCTACCCGCCGCTGTCGACATCGGGTCAGCCCGGCCCGGCGATGGATCTCGCGATCCTCTCGCTGCACATCGCGGGTGCCTCGTCGATCCTCGGATCGATCAACTTCATCACTACCATCTTCAACATGCGCGCGCCCGGCATGACGCTGCACAAGATGCCGCTCTTCGTCTGGTCGGTGCTGGTGACCGTGTTCCTGCTGCTGCTGTCGCTGCCGGTGCTGGCGGGCGGCATCACCATGCTGCTGACCGACCGCAATTTCGGCACCTCGTTCTTCGTGCCCTCGGCCGGCGGCGACCCCGTGCTGTTCCAGCATCTCTTCTGGTTCTTCGGACATCCGGAAGTCTACATCCTGATCCTGCCGGGCTTCGGCATCATCAGCCAGATCGTCTCGACCTTCTCGAAGAAGCCGGTCTTCGGCTATCTCGGCATGGCCTATGCCATGGTGGCGATCGGCGTGGTGGGTTTCATCGTCTGGGCCCATCACATGTACACGGTGGGCCTCGATGCCGACACGCAGGCCTATTTCGTGGCCGCCACCATGATTATCGCAGTTCCCACCGGCGTGAAGATCTTCTCCTGGATCGCCACCATGTGGGGCGGATCGATCGAGTTCCGGGCGCCGATGATCTGGGCCATGGGCTTCATCTTCCTCTTCACGGTGGGCGGAGTCACCGGCGTGGTTCTTGCCAATGCGGGTGCCGACCGCGTGCTGCATGACACCTACTACGTCGTGGCGCATTTCCACTACGTGCTCTCGCTGGGCGCGGTCTTCGCCATCTTCGCCGGCTGGTACTTCTGGTTCCCCAAGATGACCGGCTACATGTACAGCGAGAGCCTGGCCAAGCTGCATTTCTGGGTGACCTTCATCGGCGTGAACATGCTGTTCTTCCCGCAGCACTTCCTCGGACTCGCCGGCATGCCGCGCCGCTACATCGACTATCCGGCGGTCTATGCCGGCTGGAACCAGATCTCGTCCTACGGCTCCTACATCTCGGCCCTGGGCGTGGTCATCTTCCTCTACGGCGTCTTCTCGGCCTATGCCCGCAAGGTGCCGGCCGGCGACA
Organism: Aestuariivirga sp.; assembly: GCA_041739715.1. Classification (GTDB taxonomy): domain Bacteria; phylum Pseudomonadota; class Alphaproteobacteria; order Rhizobiales; family Aestuariivirgaceae; genus Aestuariivirga. Next base: position 357 of record JBGSNJ010000112.1, on the reverse strand, counting down.
ATCCCTGGGGCCCGGGCGCCACGACGCTGGAGTGGACGCTGTCCTCGCCGCCGCCGTTCCACCAGTTCAACACGCTGCCGGTGATCAAGTAAGAGGATGCGCGACATCGACACCAGTTTCGCAGGCGCAGCCGTCCAGGCCGAAGGCGGGCAGGGCACGGCGGGAGATTACTTCGCGCTGCTGAAACCGCGGGTGATGTCGCTCGTCATCTTCACCGCCTTCGTGGGGATCGTCGCCGCACCGGGAACCATCCATCCCTGGATCGCGGCTGTGGCGCTGCTGGCAATCGCGGTCGGCGCCGGCGCGGCCGGTGCCCTGAACATGTGGTACGACGCCGACATCGACGCGGCGATGCGG